>JAQBOY010000417.1 GCA_028287805.1 Mucilaginibacter sp. | reverse complement strand
GGCAATAAGTTTAAAAGTATTTCACGTAAAAAACGTGTGGTAATTGCTTTAAAGGAATTAAAAGCAAATGGGAATAATATAGCCAGGAAAAAAGAGAAACGTAAAAAAAGATTGGTCACCGGTTCTGTTAATTGCTGCTGCATAGCTGCAGAATTGCATTGGCTGCTTTCCAGTTTACGTTTGCTAAAAATCTTTACAAAAATATTTGTTGGTACAGGAGAATTCATATGACCGAATAAGCCGAATCCTACAAAAGGCTTTGCTATTAATAGCAATGCAGTAAAGTAAAAAATTAATTTAATTGTTTTAACCTTAGGCATTTGGGTACTTATAAGCTATTAACAACTTATATAATTGTTTATTGTTTAATAGCTATTATTCCATAGCAATGTTACAAATTCTTTTCGTATTTAAAAATAGCAGTTATTAATACTGCCCTTCATCAACTTCTTTAACTCATATTCCAAGTATATTTTTTGAATATATGATATACAAAGACAAAAAGTCGAATTTCTTAAATATATCGCAATAAAAATTAAGCTTTATTGATAATTTAATTAAAAAATGCTACTTTTAGCTATGCTAATAAATAATAAAAGGGCACTTTTTATTTTTATATTGATTTTATCGGTGGCTTTACTCCGAAAATTCAATTCATTTGAAACAAATGCCCCCACTTATAAGCATTCCGTTAAATGTGAGCTAAAATCAAGCAACAATCACAACAAAAGCAGGTTATTTAATAGCGAAAGCAGTTCTACACAGGTTATAAACAACAGAATAATAAGATCATTTCATTTTATAAAATGCATATTAATTATATTGGGCGGACTTTTTGTTTGCTATCCTTGTTTAAAATATGATTTTCATATTAGCAATAAGGCGTATGCCTGGCATACGAAGCTAATATTATTTCCTCACCACGTTTTTTGGTAAACCTACCGGCATTTTCAATTTAATAGTACTTTAAACTTTACCCGCCTAATAAAGCCGGGGTTATTTGGGCTATGTAATTAGTTTTAATGTTTATCAAAAAATCAATATGAAAAAATTAATACCCTTTGGCGTACTTATACTTATTGTAGTACTGGCCCTTATTTTCCCTTCTGTTGAAACAGTAACTATTGCCAACAATAAAATTGATTCGGGCGACACCGCCTGGATGCTCACCGCTACTGCCCTTGTTTTAATTATGACTCCGGGTTTAGCCTTTTTTTATGGCGGCATGGTGAGCAAAAAAAATGTTCTTTCAACCATGATGCAAAGTTTTGCATGTATGGGTATAATTACCATAATATGGGTGATATTTGGGTTTAGCCTGGCTTTTGGCGACTCCTTAGGCGGCATTATAGGCGATCCGCGTACTTTTTTTATGATGAAAGGCATGCTGGGCAATGCTACCTGGAAACTTGCCCCAACGGTTCCGTTGGTGTTATTTGCTATGTTCCAGTTAAAGTTTGCTGTAATTACACCGGCATTAATAACAGGGGCTTTTGCAGAGCGCATCCGGTTTAACTCTTATATTATTTTTATATGCCTGTTTATCGTATTTATTTACGCCCCGCTTGCTCACTCTACGTGGCACCCGGATGGCTGGATGTTTAAATTAGGCGTACTGGATTTTGCAGGAGGCACTGTAGTTCATATGTCTGCCGGATGGGCGGCATTAGCATCTGCTCTTTATTTAAAACAACGCAGTGATGCCGTACATGCTCCGGCCCGGATAAGTTATGTATTATTAGGTACCGGATTATTATGGTTTGGTTGGTTTGGCTTTAACGCCGGTTCGGCCCTTGGTTCGGGTGCGCTTGCAGCCACTGCTTTGGCTACCACTACTACCGCATCAGCCGCGGCGGCCATGTCTTGGATATTTTTCGATATACTTCGCGGTAAGAAACCTTCTGTTATGGGAGCATGCATTGGTGCCGTTGTAGGGTTGGTTGCAATTACGCCTGCTGCTGGTTTTATAACTATTCCGCATTCATTAATTGTTGGTATTGTTGCGGCTTGTGTAAGTAACATGGTGGTATTATGGCGAACAAGCACAACTATTGATGATACCCTGGATGTATTTCCATGCCATGGTGTAGGCGGCATGGTGGGGATGTTACTTACCGGTGTGTTTGCACATCAAAATGTTAACAGCGGCAATACCACCGGTAACGGGCTGTTTTATGGCGAAACGCATTTACTATTTGTGCATTTAATAGCATTGGTTGCAGTTTCGGTCTTTGCTTTTTTCGGATCATTGCTTTTACTTAAAATTACCGATTCAATAAGTAAGCTTCGGGTATCTCCCGCTGAAGAAGCTAAAGGCTTGGATATTACACAGCACGACGAAGGGCTTTAAGGTTTGAGGCAATAGCCCCTTCAAATCTGCTTCTGTTACTGTTTGCAGCGGCAGGCTTTTTTTAAAGTTTTTAAGTCCCAAACTTTCGGGGGTTTGGAGGGCTATTGCCTCAAGCTTTTAGCATAATAAGCACTCAGTGTTTATGTGCTATATGTCAATACTATTACCATTAAAGCTATGCCTGATAAGCATAGCTTTAATATCTTTGTAGTGATGCTATCTATTACCTACATTTAACCAATCAGCATTAATAATGAAAAGCCATTTGACTTTAAACAAGCAACTGAAGCGCATAAGTGTTTTAAGCATTTTATGCCTTTTATTAAATCTCGCTTCATTTGCCCAGCACTTAAAAGTAGCGGCAGCCGCGAATTTGCAATCGGTAATGCGGGTATTGCAAAAGGACTTTGTGCAAAAATACGGCATTGAAATAGACCCAATTATAGGGTCATCCGGAAATTTAGTGGCGCAAATGCAAAACGGAGCTCCTTTTGATGTTTTTTTATCTGCCGACATGAGCTTTCCTAAAAAGCTGTATGAGGATGGCCTTTGCTTAAACGCGCCTGCAGTTTACGCTTTTGGCAGCCTGATTATTTGCAGCACACAAAATTTGGGGTTTGAAAATTGGGCGCGCCTGTTGATGACGGGCCGTATTAAAAAAATAGCTATCGGCAATCCATCCATTGCGCCTTATGGTTTGGCAGCACAGCAAGCCTTGCAGCATAAGGGGATAATTACTGATATAAAAAACAAGCTGATTTATGGAGAAAGCATCTCGCAGGTAAATACTTATATCACTACCAGCGCTGTTGAGGTTGGGTTTACCACACAATCATTAGTTAAAGACCCCGCCAATAAAACCAAGCTTTACTGGAAAGCAATAGACCCTAAACTCTATTCGCCAATTGAGCAGGGAATGGTAATATTAAAAAGCAGCACCAATAAAGCGAAAGCCTATAAATTTTATAAATACCTGTTAAGTCCCGCTGCTAAAAAAATACTACAGGAATATGGTTATCATGTACAGTAAATAATCAATGGATCTATCCCCTATAGCACTTACTTTAAAACTGGCAGCAATAACCACCTTGCTGTTATTAATCATCGGCTTACCTATTGCCTGGTGGTTGTCAAAAGGGCGATCCATTTTAAAAACCATTATTGAAGCTATTATTACCCTACCGCTGATATTGCCACCCTCCGTATTAGGGTTCTATTTGTTGCTGGCTTTTAGTCCGCGGCGGGGTATTGGCAAATGGCTGCAGCACATGTTTGATGTTCAGTTTGTTTTCTCTTTCCAGGGATTAGTGTTGGCCTCCTTTATTTATAGCATGCCGTTTATGACCGGCCCTATAAAATCTGCCCTGCAACAGTTGCCTGCCTCGCTTGCACAAGCCTCTTATACCTTAGGTAAAACCAAGCGCGAAACATTTATAAAAGTGTTGTTACCAAATATAAAACCATCCTTATTTACGGCTATAGTACTTACTTTCGCCCATACCATGGGCGAATTTGGTGTGGTATTGATGATAGGTGGTAATATTCCTAATGTTACCCGGGTAGCTTCTATCGCGGTTTATGATTCGGTAGAGCGCATGGATTATTCAACCGCCAGTGCTTACTCACTGATACTGTTGTCCATTACCTTTGTAATGGTAATAACTGTTTTTATATTTAATAAATACCAGGCTAAAAGTCCGTTGGAATGATCAATATCGATATAGAAAAGAACCTCAAAGCATACCAGGGACAACATATATTGAAAATTGACCAAAAATTTCTATTGGGCAGCATTACTCAAATTTATGGCCCTTCAGGTTCGGGCAAAACTACATTTTTAAAAATAACAGCAGGGCTGCTCATGCCCGACAGAGGAACCATTGTGGTTGATGAAGAGGTTTGGTTTGACCGCACGGCGGGTATCTCGCTGCCTCCGCAAAAAAGAATGGTGGGATTTGTTTTCCAGGATTATGCCCTTTTTCCAAACATGACCATTCAGCAGCACCTGGAATATGCTACTGATGATGGGAAATGGATAAACAGGTTATTGGCTATTGGAAAACTGGAAACCCTGGTTAAACATAAGCCGGAACACCTTTCAGGAGGGCAGCAGCAAAGACTGGCCATATTAAGGGCATTAGCCATTAAGCCTAAACTGCTATTAATGGATGAGCCGTTTTCGGCATTGGACCCTGAAATGAAATCGGCATTAATCAATGACCTGAAAATATTATTTGCTGAGATAGGTTCAACTGTTTTTATTGTTAGCCACAATCCTCAGGAGTTGGA
>JAQBOY010000416.1 GCA_028287805.1 Mucilaginibacter sp. | reverse complement strand
TTTTGAAATCACGTTTACCTCCTGTTTTTTCTATAAGCCTGGTTTCTTTTATCACTATATCATGACTTAACGCTTTACACATATCGTAAATTGTTAATGCCGCTAATGAGGCGCCTACCAATGCTTCCATCTCCACGCCTGTTTTTGCTGTTACGTTGGTGGTACAATTAATAACCGCCTCCTGCTGTTCATTTAATTGAATAGTAATATGGCAATTATCCAAACCCAGCGGATGACAAAGCGGTATCAGTTCACCTGTTTTTTTTGCCGCCATAATACCGGCAATGATGGCTATTTGAAATACAGAACCCTTTTTAGTTTGCAGATCGCCATCGGTCAGTTGTTTTAAAACTTCATGTGGAAGGTAAACAATACTCCGTGCTGTTGCCGTACGATGTGTAACAGGCTTAGCGGCTACATCAACCATGGTAGCACGTCCATTGTTATCCAAATGCGAAAATTGGTTATCGCTCATGATTAAAGTAACTGATTAAACGGCCAAACTCTATAAACTTCGCCTCTTTTAAATTCATTTTTTTCTAATGGCAGTTCCATAAAAGCATCCGTATCTGCTAAGTTAGCAAAATCTCCTGACCCATTGCCTTCTACAGGGGTTGCTAATAATTGTCCTTGTTCACTATAATTCAATTTAACCTGCAAAAAATATTTTAATGGGGGTTTAAATTCAAAATCCTGATTTAAAACTGCATAAACCTGAGATTTGCCGGATAAACCTGTTGAGACCTGCAACCATGGTATAAAATAACGGTGCAAGCACATAAAAGTGGCTACCGGGTTACCTGGAAATGCAAATACTATACTTCCATTATCGTGCCGGCCAAACCAAAATGGTTTTCCGGGACGTTGCTGAACTTTATGAAATACTTTATTTACCTGTAATTCATTTAAAGCTTGTGGTATATAATCAAATTTACCCATTGATATACCCCCGCTTAACAGGATTACATCATAATTATGAATACATTGCAATAATGTTTGTTTGGTAATTTCTGGGTCATCGGCAATATGCAACATCCCAGCTTCCAAACCAAGCCGGGTTAAAACTGCTTGTATGGTATAATTATTTGATCGTCTGATCTGGTAGGGTGACGGCGTAGCAGCTACCTCAACCAATTCGTCACCAGAAGATATAATAACTACACGGGGTATTCTTTTTACTCTTAATTCTGTTTCACCTACCGACGCTATTAAACTGATAACCCCTGGAGTGATCAGTTGGCCGGGTGTTAATATGATTTCGCCCTGCTTTTTATCTGTACCCTGCAAATGGATGTTCTGGCCTTTTTTTATCTCACTTACTAACAGCGTAGCTGATCCATTATTAATTTCCAAATCCTCGTAACGGATAACCGTATCAAGCGATGCAGGTAACGCAGCTCCTGTCATAATCTCCAGGCATTCATCAGGCTCAATATAATTTACCGGTGCATCTCCTGCAGCCTGGGTGGCTTTGATTCGGAAGGCTTTCATGCCGCTTTCAAATGATTGGAAGCTGATAGCTATTCCGTCCATAGTAACCCGGTTAAAGGGTGGCAGATCCCGGTCTGCTTTAATATTTTCGGCCAATACCCTGCCCAAAGCATGCTCAAAAGGTATAATCTCTACACCATAATCACCTGCTTCAGCTAATATTAACCTTTCGGCTTCTTCAACCGTTATCATATTTATTTTTATTTTTATTTATTGATTAAGGATGAGATTGATGAGTTAGATTGGTTTATTTGTCAGCTTATAGTTTTTTCCAAACCACTCCCCTTAATCAACCAATGAACTATCCTCCAATGGTAGCCATTGATTCATGTATACCTGTTTTTTCAATGCGGTTACGCTCGGCTTCCCAGCCATTTTTCTCACGTTGGCTGAATACCTTTAACAGGCTTTGTTTTAAGTCATCATCAGTAGCGCCGCTGCGAATGATATCCCGGATATTTAATACCCCGTTATCATACAAGCAATTCTTCAACTCGCCCTGCGGAGTAACACGAATACGATTACAGGTACCGCAAAATGTACGCGAATAAGCTGCAATGATACCTATACTACCCTGATGACCGGGAATTTGATAATTGTAAGAGGTGGAATACGCAGGATCAATTAGTTTTTTTATAGCCGGGTATTGGTCTTTTATCTCCTCCAAAATACGGACATGATCCCAGTTTATACCACTGTATAAATGCCCATCACCATTAAATGGCATTTCTTCAATAAAGCGCACGCTTACCGGCATATCCTTAGTCATTTCAACCAACGGAATAATATCCTGTGTATTCTTGCCATCCATTACCACGGCGTTAATCTTTACTTCTATATCATGCTTTAATAGTTGCTCCAAAGTTTCCATTACCTTTGAAAACTCGTCGCGGCGGGTTATGGCGAAGAAACGGTTGGCATCTAAAGTATCCAAACTTAAATTAACAGATTTAACACCAATCCTTTTTAATTCGGGAACGTGGGGCGCCGTTACAACACCGTTGGTAGTCAGGCTTAATTCATTTAGTCCGTTTAGTTTGGAAAGCGCGGTTAAGAACTTCATTATATCCTTACGCACAAAAGGCTCTCCGCCTGTTATACGTATTTTTTCAATCCCCATGTTTACCATAAGTGAACAGCTGCGAAGCATTTCCTCATAGGTCATCAACTCCGCACGTGAAAGCCAGTTCAGGCCATCCTCCGGCATGCAGTAAAAACAACGCAGGTTACACCTGTCTGTTACCGCAAGGCGCAGGTAATTAATTTTTCTTCCGTGGTTATCTATCAGCACTTAATATCCTTTTAATATCCTTATTGAAGTGTTAAAAACAGTAACAACAACTATTTTTGTTAAACAGTTAAGTTGTTTTATGTAAAAGTAACTATTACCTTTTTACTTCATGTCATAATCACTTAAATTTTACAGTCTCCCTATGTTGGTTGCCGCACTTTAATTTAGTGGTTTAACAGATATATTAAATACCTCTCTTAAAGCATTTTCAGCAGCATAATAACCGCACATACCATGAACGCCGCCACTGGGCGGTGTTGATGAAGAACAGATGTAAATTCCTTTAGCTGATGTTTTATAGGGCGACCAGCGTAATACGGGCCGTGTAAACAACTGGCTAATATCCATCACCCCTCCATTTATATCACCACCGATATAATTAGGGTTATATTCCTGTATTTGAGCAGTGTTCATTACGTTTTTAGCCAGTATACGGGCTTTAAAACCAGGTGCAAAACGTTCTACCTGGTTTTCAATAAATACGGTCATATCAACAGTTGAACCATTGGGAACATGACAATAGGCCCATGCGGTATGTTTTCCTTTGGGTGCACGCGAATCATCAAACAAGCTGGGTTGTACTAATAAAACAAACGGCTTTTCCGGGTGATGTCCTTTACTGGTCATCAATTCCGAAGCTGCAATTTCTTCCAGTGTGTTTCCTAAATGAAGTGTGCCTGCTTGCCTGCATTGTTCAGCAATAAAGGGAATAGGGCCATCAAGCGCCCAATCTATTTTAAATACACCCATACCGTATCTATAACGTTCCAATTGCCATTTATATATAGCTGAGAACCGATGCCCGGCAATTTGAAGCAATTGCTGTGGAGTAACATCAAATAATACCGCATGAGCCGATGGCAACTGAGCTAATGATTGTACAAAAACACCGGTTTGGATAGTTCCCCCCAACGAAGTAAAATAACTACCTAAGGCTTTTGCTATAGCCGCAGAACCACCTTTAGGGATGGGCCAGCCCTGCAAATGCCCGGCGGTTAGCAAAACCAGGCCAGCAGCAGTAGTATCTAAATTAGTTAAAGGCTGAATAGCATGTGCAGCCATGCCAGCAAATAATCCGCGGGCAGCGGTTGTTTTAAACCGGTTAGCGAAAGTAGTAGCAGCAATTATTGCTTTTAGTCCAAAACGGGCCATGGCAAAGGGATGTTTCGGGAAACGTAGCGGCCCTAATACATCTGCAGCTATTAATGGCCAGTCATTTAGAATGGGTTTCATTAGCTCCAAATAGGTTTGCGCGTCAGTACCCAGCGATGCCGCGGTTTTTCGGATAGAATGATCAAGTATAGCGGCACTGCCATCATCAAAAGGATGAGCAGCCGCTAAACCCGGATACAGATATTCCAACCCGTGATCAGCTAAAGGCAAAGTTTTTAAATAAGGTGAGGCTACCGCAAGTGGGTGTACAGCTGAGCATATATCATGAGTAAAACCGGGTAAGGTTAATTCAGCTGTCCGTAATCCACCTCCAATGGTGTCCCTGCCCTCCAACAGCAAAACAGAAAGGCCCTGTTGCTGCAATAAGATGGCTGCAGCTAATCCATTAGGACCAGATCCAACGACAACTGCATCGAAATCCCTTTTTTCTAAAACCATCTACATACAAATTTATAATTAAACTTATACAGATTTTTACCTTTACCTAAATTCTCCCATATATTTTGCAAGTTCAGGTTTCAGGTCGGGTAATGATGCTTTTATTATATTGTTTTTAACATTGTTCCCATTTTCGCCATTAGTAAAAATCACTATCCCCCGTTTTGATTTTGGAAGCAATAACACAACAGTTTTCGCTCCATTATCCGAGCCGGAGTGTGTTAATGCAAATTCACCATTGGGCAAGTTTTTGATCACCTGCCATCCTAATCCCATTCCAGTTGATCTATGTGTGGCAACAGTATCAAAATTAACCTGTATGGCAGACATCTCATTATATAAATTATTAGAAAGCCCGCCCCCATTAATTACATATAAACCAAATCTACAATAATCACTAATAGTTGTAACCAACCAATCAGCAGCTATAATAGCTTTTGTTTTTTGATCCGGATATCTGGCACCTTTACTATTATGTGCTTCTGCAAACCGATTTGAATCCAATGAATTATCCCAACCATAATGCGTTTCCTTCATACCAACCGGCGTAAATAATTCCTCAGCAGCTATCTGTTGTAAAGATTTACCAAATTTAGTTTCTAAAGCCCGTCTTACATATTCGTAACCTTCTCCCGAATACCCCATGCGTGTTCCGGGCTCAAAATGAAAATTGAGCTTTTTAGAAGGCTCTCCCCGGCGCCAATTTAAAAAACCGGATTGATGGCTTAATAATATTCTTGTGGTTAGTTTACCGGCCCACGGATTATCTTTAATATCCGGATCTATCCAATACCTTGAAACAGGCTCATCCAAATCCCATTCACCTTTATTTACAAGTGACAAAACAACCATAGCTGTAACAGGCTTAGTTAAAGAGGCAACATTCCAAAACGTATTAACAGGAGCATTAACGTCTTTCTTAATTTCACCATATACCTTTATAGATTTTATTTGGCCATTTTCAATAATACCAATGCCTACCGCGGGCACATTATTTGTATTTAACCAATGCGTGATACTATCTGCAGAACAAGTGGTAATTGTGAAACTTTGGGCGTGTAAGGTCATCCCCCAAATACTAAACAGTACAATAATTAGGATCTGTAATTTTTTCATCTTAATTAAATTAGGTTTATTCACTTAAATTAAGACACTATAAAAAAAACAATGTTACATCTGTCATATAATTCAAAAAAACATTTTATTCCATAAAAAACTTATATTTCCCTCAAAAAAGCACTATCACTATTTCTTTAAGGATAGTTAATTACTATAATTTATGTCTGAAAAAGCCTTATCGATAATTATTCCTGCCTATAATGAATCAAAGAATATCCCTTTAGTTATTCCCGGAATAATTGATTTTTGCAGTAAACATAATTACCAGCTCATTATAGTAAATGATGGCAGTATAGATAATAGTAAAGAGTTATTGAATGAGTTTAGTACAAATGAGTGTGTTACTTTAATACACCATAAAATAAATAATGGTTATGGCGGTGCTATAAAAACAGGCATTGCAGCATGTGAAACTGAATGCCTGGTTACCATGGATTGTGACGGGCAGCATCTGGTTGATGATATTAAGGATTTATACGATAAGCTATTATTGCATGATGCAGATATGATTGTAGGCAGCCGTAAAGGATTAAAATCAGGTAGTTTATCGCGATCAGCAGGTAAAAAAATGATACGCTTTATTATTAAAAGATTAATGCCCCTGCCCATTTATGACATTAACTCGGGAATGAAGCTATACAGAGCAGACCTGGGTAAAAAATATTGTAAAATATGCCCTGATAGTATGGCCTACAGCGATGTTATTTGCCTGATTTTTATTAATAAGTTTCATAAGGTAATAGAATGGCCAATAAATATTAACCAAAGAAAACTGGGAGAAAGCACCGTTAATATGAAAACGGCTTTCCATACTATATATGAAGTTTTTAATATTATTGTTCTTTTTAATCCCATCCGCATTTTCATGCCTATTGCGCTTACCGCAATAGTTTTCGGAATACTTTGGGATATCCCCATTTTTTTGCGTGGTAATGGTGTTTCTGTTGGTGCAATGCTTTCCATCATGTTTGGTATACTTACTTTATTTTTCGCGGCTATCGCCGAGCAATTATCTCAGATCAGGAAAAGAGACCTCTAAGTATTAATTTTATAAATGTCAAAATCAAATAGATACATTATCATTTTAGCGGTCATACTCTTTGCTGTATTAATAGCCGCTTATGCCAATCACTTTAACAATGGTTTTCATTTTGATGATTCACATACCTTAATAGATAACGTTCATATCCGCAACATTAAAAACATTCCTGCATTTTTCTCTGATCCTAAAATGTTTAGCGCCGATCCTTCTCATTGGACATTAAGGCCAGTGGTAACTACCAGCCTTGCCATTGACTATTGGCTTGGCGGCGGATTATATCCTTTCTATTTCCAGCTATCTACCTTCATTTGGTTCATTTGGTTAGGCATACTTTTGTTTTTCCTCTACAAAAATTTGCTTAACCGTTCAATTGAACATGAATGGGGCAATTATATGGCATTAGCGGCCACAGCATGGTATGTATTGCATACCGCCAATGCCGAAACCATAAATTATATAATTGCCCGGTCTGATGTATTATCAACACTTTGTATTGTTAGCTCCTTATCCTTATATATTTCTTATCCTGACAAGCGAAAATGGCTGCTTTATGCAATTCCCGCCTTTATAGGTGTTTTTGCCAAAGAAACTGTTTCAGCATTGGTTGTTATTTTATTCTTTTATATCCTGTTATTTGAACATAACTTATCTGTTGCCGATCTTTTTAAAGCAAGAAATTTAAAAATCATCTTTCGTACAATTTTAAAAGTATTACCACTTTTTGTTATTGTATTGGCAGCGCAGTTATATACCATTTTAAAAGCAGCCGGTATACCAGGCGCTTCAAATCCATTATTTTATTATCTGCTTACGCAAGCCTATGTTTGGCTGCATTATTTTATTTCTTTCTTTTTTCCACTGAATTTAAGCGC
>JAQBOY010000409.1 GCA_028287805.1 Mucilaginibacter sp. | reverse complement strand
GGCTTTAGCGAACAAGACCCCGAGGTTATATGGCATGCCCTTATAAAATGCATCAGTGAGGTAAGCGCGAAACTTAATGGCAAACTGGTAGCAGTAAGCCTTAGCAGTGCAATGCATAGTTTAATATGTACCGATAAAAACGGCACAGCAATAACCGGGATGATGACCTGGGCCGATGCCAGGAGTGAAAGTATAGCAATTGACCTTAAAAACTCCGCCTTAGGCGAAAAATTGTACCGCCTAACCGGAACGCCAATTCATTCTATGTCGCCATTATGTAAGTTGATTTGGCTAAGGGAAAACCAGAAAGACTTATTTGAAAATACAAAAAAGTTTCTTTCAATAAAGAGTTATATCTGGCACAAGCTATTCCGCCAATATCAAATTGATTATTCTATTGCATCTGCTACCGGCTTATTCGATATACAAAAGCTATGTTGGAGTGAAGAAGCCTGCCAGCTTGCAGGTGTTACGGCAGATCAACTTTCAGCATTAGTGAACACCAACTATATGCGTGAGGATATGGATCCAATAGTTGCTGAACAGATGGGGATACCCAGTAATACACCCTTTATTATTGGCGCCAGCGACGGCTGTTGCGCAAACTTAGGCAGCCATGTAATCGGGCCCGGAATAGCAGCTTTAACTATAGGCACCAGCGGAGCGGTACGGGTAACGGGTTTAACACCAATATATGATTATAACGCAATGCTATTTAATTATCTGCTGGATGAGAAAACCTTTGTAAGTGGGGGTGCGGTAAATAATGGAGGTATCGCGGTAGATTGGTTACTACAAAAGTTCCTCAACAAACCTCAAATAACGGCTAACGACTATGAGTTGTTATTTAAAACTATTGAATTAGTGCCGGCAGGTAGCAATGGCTTGCTTTTTTTACCGTATTTATATGGCGAACGTGCACCTATTTGGAATGCCAAAAGTAGCGGAGCGTTTTTAAACATACGACCCGGCCACGGGCAGGAGCATTTTTTAAGAGCCGGTATTGAAGGCATTTGCTTTGCCTTAAATGATGTGCTTACCCGGTTAGAAGAATCATCAGTTAAAATAACCCAGTTAAATGTTAGCGGAGGCTTTATAACATCAACAACCTGGATGCAGTTAATGGCTGATATTACCGGGAAAAACCTGGTGGTATTTCAGCTCGAAGATGCTTCGGCCATAGGTGCGGTGCGCCTCGCTATGCGGTTGTTATTTCCTGAAAATAAGCTACCAGAAAAGACTTATCATAATAGCACTATTATTAGCCCTGACAAGAAAAACCATGAACTTTATGCCAAAACCTTTGTGATCTATAAAAAAACATACAGCGCGTTAAAAGATTCTATGAACTTGCTTTATGATTTAAACTAAGTGGCTCTATTATATGTACTTGCCGCGATAATTATCTTGCTTATACTGATCTTAAAAAAAATTGATCCTATGCAGCTTAATGCTATCGCATGTGGCCTTTAATTCATTTTCGAATTCTACTGATAAGCTACCGGCACAATTGTAACGGAAATCTCTATAGTCAAATAAAAGATGAGAGCTGCAAACCTAAACTATTAGCTTATATTTAGCGTAGCAAAAGGCTCGTAAATAAAGCTTCAACTTGCCGGAAAGCAAACACCTGTGTTTGTTATTAACCAATTAAATTAAATCTATAATAACCATTTATGACTATGACAAATACGCATAACAGGCGGAATTTTATTAAAAACTCTGGCGCTTTAGCTATAAGTGCTTTTTTAATTCCTGAATTTTTAAAAGCCGGCATTAAATCAACAAAAAAAATTGGGTTGCAACTTTACACAGTAAGGAAAGAGATGCTTGCAGACGCGGCCGGCACCTTAAAAAAGTTGGCCGCTATCGGTTATACAGAAATAGAATCGGCGCGAAGCGAAAAGGGTAATTATTACGGTTTATCTCCTAAAGAAATCAAAACCATTACCAGTGATTTAGGAATGAAGTTAATAAGCGGGCACGTGCATATCGACACTGACTGGCAAAGATCAATAGATGATGCCGCAGAAGCGGGTCAATCATACCTTATCAGCGCGGTATTGCCAGGCAACGGGCAAACTATTGAAAATTACCAGCGCAGCGCGGATGTATTTTTAAAGGCCGGCGAAGATTGTAAAAAAGTAAATATTGCTTTTGGATACCACAACCATGCAACCGAGTTTGAAAAGGACAAAGGGCAAGTTTTGTATGACATTTTACTTGACAGGACAACGCCTGACCTTGTGAAAATGGAACTTGACCTGGGCTGGGTTATTGCAGCAGGGGCAAACCCGCAATATTATTTTGATAAATATCCGGGGCGTTTTCCGCTATGGCACCTGAAAGATATGGATATCAAACTAAAGCGCAGTACTGAATTTGGCAAAGGCGATGTAAGCATCAGCAAGCTTTTTGATTATGCCAAAAAATCTGGATTAAAACATTTTTTTATAGAACAGGAGGAATACACGGGCACTGCGCTTGAAAGCGCTCAATACGATTATACTTATGTTTCTAAAATGTTATAAGAATGGTGTATCTCTTTTAAAAAGCCTGATAAATTCAATATTAGCAGCTTGAAATGATACCATAGCCTTTTCACGACGTAAACATGTTTGGTTCCGGATGGATGCCCGTACATTTTAATTTTTAAATTAGTTACCCGGCATGTTTAAAAACACCGCCCGCAGGCCGGGTTATTATTTTTTATTCCTTACAACACCATCCATTAACCCCCTGATGTAGCCTATGGCGTATAAGATGCCAATAGTGCTATACCCTGGGAATGAATTGCTATCGCCTGCCATTGTTGGTACGTGATCAGGGCGAAGCGGGCCTTTAAAGCCGATATCATAATAGGCTTCCATCGCCTTATACATATCTATCTGCCCTTCATCATGAAAAGTTTCTTCAAACTTGAACTTACCACCACGCACGTTCCTAAAGTGTACGAAATGTATTTTCTCTTTACCAAAATGATGTACCGTTTGGGGGATATCAACACCCATTAACGAAAAATTACCCTGGCACATGGTTATGCCGTTGTTAGGGCTTGGGTACAACTTCAGCATCCTGTCAAAATTGGGTACTGTGGTCATGATGCGCGATATACCCTTGATACTATCAACCTGCGGATCATCCGGGTGCATAGCCAGTTTTATACCCGCTTTTTCAGCTTCCGGAACAACTGCTTTTAAAAAGTATTCCAGGTTCTTCCATAAGGCTTCTTTGGTAACTACGCCATATTGTGTTATTGGTGCATTCTTTATATCCTCATAGTCAAATGCTGTTACCAATGCGCCTCCCCTGCCGGGTTTGTCCATACTGGTACGGAACCAACTGACAACCGGCATCCAGTTATAACAAATAGTATCAATACCTGCTTTTGACAGGTTCTTCATCAAGGTGATAAAGTTAGATATCTCTTCGTCACGGCCATCTAACCCCAGCTTGGTTTTTTCTCCTAAGGATGGTGGCCCTTCAATTACCCGAAGCTTTAATCCTACCTTTTCCCAGGCGTCTGCATTAGCTTTAATGGCTTCGTATTCCCATGGTTTAGCGTCAGGGCCTACTAACTTGGTATTGATTCCAGCTACAGCACCTAATACATCCATTTGCCTGGTTAAAGCAATTTTACGCTCATCCATGCCAGCAAAATAGGCCTCACAAAATTGCATGCCGGCATCACGCACATAATTTGTTGCCACCCTTGCCTGTACTGCTTTTTGATGGGCAACATCCCTTATATCAGCAGCCGAAACAATTGTTCCGCCAACAGATAAGGCCGCCGCCAATGAAGCGCTCTTTTTTATAAAATCTCTACGATTGTCTTTCATAACTATTACATTAATATTAACCCTTATTTATCCCAATAAAATGCGTTGTAAACAGGTCTGCACCTACGTGCAATGATAAAAGCATAAATGTTATTAACAAATAACAGGTCGGCACGGCGTTGCCACAAAATAAACATTATGTTGCTCGCTACTTCCTCTGCTAACTCCCGGGATTTTAATAAAGAAAAAGAAAAGTGCAGTAACGGGTTAAATAAATAACTGAACATCACTTTATAAGATGCTTCATTGTTATTTATAGCAAGTTCATTAACTACATCTGTTAAGAAAGGAGGTTTCTTAATCATTTAGATCTAATTGGTTTTCAAACTTAATGATTAAAAATATTAAATAAATGCTTTTCTGATAATGAAACTGTTTATAGCAGCTTATTGCAAGCCACATTTAAATTTCAATCGGATAACATTTTTTAATTTGAGATAAACTTTAAATTAAAAAGCTAAGATTTTTTAGGAAAAAGTCTTCCTGCTAAAATAAACAGGACACTAAAAAATATAAAAGTCAATGAGATGATGAAAAAGTTGAGCGCAACCTGAATATAGCCAATCTTTACAACATTTATAAAAGGATATGGATAATAACCGCTTATTGCGCCACGAATAATAATGTAAATCAAATAAATAAGGGGGAATAGAAGCCAGTTGAATAATTGCCCCCATTTTAAACCGGCTTTGGATACATATATCAGCCAATAAATAAGGTATAATACAGGAACAACCAGGTGTAATAACTCATCAGTGAGTTTAAATAAACCATGCGGATCCCATACCTGGCGCAACACCAGGTTATAAACCAGGCCAACTATAGTAATATAAACCGCAATGGCGCTTGAAACCGAAAGTTGTAAAAAAAACTTGCCTAACAAGCTGGCCGGCTTTAATAAAACAGCAGTTAGGCTAACAGCGAGCAAGAGATTACTTAATATAGTGAAAAAACTGAATAACTCAACAATTGATCCGGCTAATGTTCGCCCCATACGAAGGAAAGCGGGAATAGAAATACAGAATTGCATGACAATGGCAAACCAGGCTAAACCTGCAGTTAAAACCATTAATATAGTTTTTATTGGTATAGGTTTTTGATACATCTACTGGTTGTTAAAATACTAAGATAACGGATACCAGCCATATAATGTGCCTTAATTTAACCCTAGTTAATAACCACGTTCCAGGTTGATGCCCTTTATCCCGCAAGTTTAGCTTTCGCGCCTCAGACTTTGCCAATATAGTTTTACAATTACATTTAGCATCTTAGTCTCCTTAATGTTTGTTGTACTGCTCTTCCGTTACTTGCTCCATCCAATCAACAGGCGAACCGTTTAGCTTTTCCTGGATGGCAATATGGCTCATCGCTGTCGTCGCCGTAGCGCCATGCCAGTGCTTTTCACCAGGTGTGAAATACACAACATCGCCCTGGTGGATTTCTTGCTTTGCTTCGCCTTCACGCTGAACCCAGCCGGAACCTGTGGTAACGATAAGGGTTTGACCAAGCGGATGAGTATGCCAGACCGTGCGCGCGCCCGGTTCAAAGGTGACCAGCGCCATGGCCACCCGAGCCGGATCTGGTGGACTAAAAAGCGGATCAATACGTACTGATCCGGTAAAATATTCTGCCGGGCCTTTACCTGAAGGCTGTGAGCCGTTGCGTTTAATTTCCATAATTTTTCTACTATATATTTCTAAACATGATTTACTCACCAAAGTTTAGTATTTGATTTTTATTAAACCAAGGCATCCGGTAACCCGGGCGACGGTTAATGATAATCAAATTAGAAGATATGAATAATCATAACTTTAAAGAGCAGCAATACAGCAATTTAAAAGCAAATATTTAACCTTGCTTCTAATTTTATTTTATCAGCTTGGTTACGCTTTATTTAAGTATGTTGGTAATACTTTAGTGAGGAAAGTTGATTTAAACAAATGACTGAAAACGATATTCTTAAATTCCGTTTAAGTAATCACCTGATTACACAGGGTAAACTTAATACACCTGAAAGTGTGGTAAGCTGGATGGGCGCTATGCAAGCGCAGGACTACGGGCAGGCAAAATATGCTATCGGTTCCCGTACAGTTAACCCCAAAAACAGCGATATTGAACAGGCAATTAACGAAAAAAGAATTGTACGCATCTGGGCATTACGAGGTACTTTGCACATTTTAGCAGCAGCAGATATACACTGGATGCTTCCTTTGGTAACAAGTGGCATTATCTCCCGGAATCAGTCACAATTTAAAAAATTAAGTTTGGGTGATGATGATTTTACAAAAATACACCGCTGCTTAGTTCAGCTTTTACAGGGCGGAAAGCAACTTACCCGGGCAGCACTTTTTGAAGGACTGGAACAAAATGGCATCAATACCATAGGGCTGAGGGGTGCTTTTATATTATATAAAGCTGGCTGGCTGGGCATTATTTGCCTTGGGCCTATGAAAGCGAAACAAGATACTTATACTTTGCTGGAAGAATGGTTGCCGAAGCGCTATACGATAAGCAGAGAGGAAGCCCTGGCGAAGCTTGCCGAACGATATTTACAAAGCCACGGTCCGGCCACACTTAAGGATTTTATCTTGTGGAGCGGATTGAGCATTACGGAGGCCCGTGCAGGTTTTGAGCTGATTAGGGAAAAGCTTACCAGGATTGAAGTAAATGACCAACTCTATTGGATGGTAGGAAACAATTCTGGCGCTGATATATTATTGGGTAACCGTTACTTGTTAGCTGGTTTTGATGAATATCTGTTAGGTTACAAGGACAGATCACTCCTATTGGATGCAGCTGATACAAAGAAAGTAATTCTGAAGAATGGAATATTTAAACCAATTATAGTTGAGAACGGGAAAATAATTGGAACATGGAACAGGCTAATTGGTAAAAGCAAAATCAGTATTGAAACTGATGTGTTTGACGGCACCGTGCATCAAAGCGATTTTTTAGCAAATGAAATAAAAAGATATATTTCATTTGCTAACAGCTAAGATACATGCAAACCGTTTACCTGGTAGCGGTTTATATGCTATGAACAACCTCGCCCGCTCAAGCGTTCAGTTGGCAA
>JAQBOY010000407.1 GCA_028287805.1 Mucilaginibacter sp. | reverse complement strand
GTTTGAACGGCTGCAAGCTGAATTTGTGTTGCTGTTAAAGTGATCTTATCCAAAGCAGTATTATCATTACTACCTGTAAGTTCCACTTTGATTAGTTTCATACCGCAAATAGGACAATTACCCGGATGTTCTTCATGCACCTGTGGATGCATTGAACAGGTATAATAAGCTTTGCCTGGTGTTTTCGTCACTAACTGCTGCGTTTTTTGCTTGCAGCCAAAAAACAGGACAGCTATTAGTAAAGCAGAAAAAGCGTAGCTCAAAAGTTGTTTGCTATTGTTATTCATTGCCTTGGGTTTTAATAAAACTTTCGCTATCTGTTAAATATTGAGCGTTGGATGCCACACTGTCGGTAACAGATAACCCTTTTGTAATTTGTATTTCGTTGCCATTAACTAAACCTGTACTTACCCGGTGAGCCTGGTAGGATGGGCCATTTTTTAGCCATACAATTTGTGTGCGGCCCAAATCAATCAATGCAGATCGTGGTATCCATAAGCCATTTATTCCTCCGGTTTGTACTTCGGCTTTAACCTGGCTGTTTACTTTCAGGCTGTGGTTCATATTATCGAGGTACACACGGATGCTGGTTGTCTTATCGCCGTTTTGTAAGGCCGGTTCAATAAAATTTACCTTTCCATAAAGTATTTTGCCGGGTATATCCGGTATGGTAATTTTAATCGGTTGGTTTAATTTTAAAGCAGAAACCGCTGACGGGGCAATTTTAATAATAGCCCATAAACGATGCGGATTAACCACATTAAACAAGGTTTGCCCTTTTTCGGCATACATCCCTTCTTTGATGGATAGGGGGGGATTATTTGCGAAATCAGATGGAGTTTTTGTATCAGCCGAACCTCCCATTTGAGTATGCGGCATATCATGCACATGGCCGTCATAGGGGCTATAAACCGGCAGGCTGTAATATGGTTTGCCGGTCTTCATTACCTCGTTTATTTGTGCGGGTGTCATGCCAAGCAGTAATAGCTTTTGCCTTGCCGCATTTATTAGCGCTACTTCCTGAGCGGAGTTTTTTGTCAGATAAATGAGGTCCTGTTGAGCAGTTACCATATCCGGACTGTATATATCAAAAATACGCTGGCCTTCATGTATTTCCTGGAAAGCATATTTAATATACAGTTTTTCAATACGGCCCGAAAAACGGGAAGCAATGTTGTTAAAGGTACGGGTATCAAAATCCAAATATCCATCTGCTGAAATACCTGTTTGTATGGTCTTTTTTTCAGGTACAATAGCATTAATAGTTGAAATAACGGCAGAATTAACGGGCTGTAAAACGGTGTTTAAACTGATCCCCGCGCCCTCGCTGGCCTGACCTGATTTCTTCACCAAAGTCATACCGCAAATGGGGCAACTGCCGGGATGGTCCTCCAATATCTGCGGGTGCATTGGGCAGGTATATATTACAGCGCTTTTGGCTTGTGTGGCTTTGGATGGTTGCTTTGGGTTGGAGCAGGCGCTAAAAAAAATAACAATAGCCATTAACCCTACCGTAATGAGGGTATTCCCATTAGCTAACCCTCTTTCCCTCTTGCGGAAGAGATGGTGAATTATCTTAATACTTTTCATTTTCCCTTTCATAAGCTACCTGTAATGTTAATAGTTCCTTTAAGCGGTCTAAGGCTTCCATCCGTACTGTTTGCAGATCCTTGATGCCATTTAATACAGATAGCAGGTCGCCTGTATTCTGATCATAGGCAAGCAACGCGGTTTTATAGCCATTTTGCAAAGCAGGAATAATGTTTTGATTATAATTTTTCAGCTCTCTTTTTTTACTGCTCATGTTTGCTCTCAAGCCATCCAACTGACCTTCAGCCTGGTTAAGCATGTCCATCTTTTTTTGTTGCAATTCTTCTACCTCATAACGGATGCCTTTTAAATTGGCTTTATATTCTTTAGAGGCCCATGGAACAATTGGTATAGTTACTGAAGCCATTAATATATATTGATTAGCATAACCGCCGTAACTGATCATGTGCCCGGCCTGTATACCAAAATCGGGTTTACGCTTGCTGTATTCCATTTGGGCATTTAATTGCTGTAATTCTATGTTACGGTTTATCCCTTTAATATCGCTCCGCGCATTTGCCAGCGTCGCGGTATCGGTTATAGCTGTTTCATAATCTTTTAATACAATCGTAGTATCTATGGTAAAAGCTATTTGCTTATCCCTGCTCATCAGGGTATTCAGCAGGATGTTTTTTTGGCTGATCTCATTATTCAATTGTTCGCGGGTATTATCAAGTTGATACAGGTCGGCTTTGGCTTTGTAGATGTTGCTTAGCTTTTCCTTGCCATAAGTTAGCCGGATGTTTGCGTCCTTGAGCATATATTCAAATAAACCCTGTGTTTTTTGTAATAAAGCAAGTTTTTTCTCCAGCACCACGCGTTCATAATAATATTGCTTTGCCTGGGCGGCCAGTTGGTTTTTCAGATAATTCTTATCCTCCGCCGTAACTTTAGCCATCCCTTTCATATAGTTTTCCTTCGCTCCAAGCTTAGCCGGGTTAGTAAACATTTGTTCACCGCTAATCATAAATGAACCTCCATTTGGGCTAAACTGGTAGGGTACCTGGTACTGACCTGCGCTGATCTTTGGCGCATCCAGGCTTTTTGCCCCTGTTGCATAGGCGTCCTGCGAACGGATCCTGGCATCATAAGCCTGCAATGCCGGGTTGGTATTAACATAGGATAAAACACTATCCAAAGGCAAGCGTTGAGCCTGTGCTTTTACCTGGGTTATGCAGATAAAGCAAATAAGAGTGCTATATATAAATCGGTGTTGTGTTTTCATGTTCATTATTCCTTTATTTCCAAAACTTCCAGCTTGCCATATTTTTTTAGTTCGTACTCTTTTACCATTAAAAAAATGAGCGGCGTAACTAATAAAATGTGTGTGGAAGAAGTTAATACCCCGCCAATCATCGGCAGAACTATAGGCAGCATAACATCACTTCCGGTCCCAGTTGACCAAAGCACCGGCACCAAACCAAACAGTGCTACACAAACGGTCATTAATTTGGGTCTTAAGCGTTTCACAGCGCCATTCATCACATAAACCCGCAGATCTTCGCGTGTAATCGCTTCCTTAGTGTTACCTTTTAAAGCTACCAGCTGCTGCATGGCATCATTTAAATAGATCACCATCACAATACCAGTTTCGACAGCTATTCCGAAAAGCGCGATAAATCCAACCGCAACAGCAACAGATAAATGCACCCCGAAGAAATACACCATATAGGCCCCGCCAATAAGGGCAAACGGAATAGAGATGAGGCTGAAAAATGCTTCCCGCAGGGAATGGAAAGCGAAATACAGGCAAAGGAATATGATTATGAGCACAATGGGCAGAATTAGTTTTAAAGTATGCTCCGCACGAATCAAATTTTCATACTGGCCGCTCCATTCTATATAATAACCTTTTGGCAGTGTTTTTACTAAGCTGTTCAGTCTTTCCTGCGTTTCCTTTACGGTACTGCCAAGGTCGCGGTCACGTACGTTAAACAATACGGTTCCGCGAAGCAGCGCATTTTCAGATTGTACCATAGCCGGGCCGTCGCTGATTTTTATATCTGCAACAGATGATAAGGGAATGGGCCCGTAAGCAGGTGTTTGTACCAAAGTCCGTTTAATCTCCTCTAAATTATTCCGGTACTCCTGTGCCAGGCGAAGGTTAACGCTGAAACGTCTGCGCCCTTCAATGGTTGAAGTAAGGTTCATGCCTCCTAAAGCGCTTTCTACCACCTCATTAACATCGTCTACACTTAAGCCGTATCTTCCAATAGCATCTTTATTTACCTGTATATCCAGGTACTTGCCGCCGGTAATAGGATCAACATATAAATCTTTTACACCACCAGTACCTTGTAAAGACTGTTTAATTTGGTTGGACAAAGCGTAAATTGTATCCAGGCTTTGTCCATATACTTTTATGCCCACATCAGTTCGGATACCGGTTGAAAGCATATTGATACGGTTAATGATGGGTTGTGTCCATCCGTTTACTACCCCCGGTATTTGCAGTTTGGCGTTAAGTTCGTTAATAATGTCCTCTTTTTTTATTCCCTTACGCCATTCGCTTTTTGGCTTTAACAGGATAATCGTTTCCGTCATACTGATCGGTGAATTATCTGTAGCCGTGTTCGCTCTCCCTGCTTTACCTAAAACATTTCTTACTTCGGGTATACTTTTAATGATCTTATCCTGTACCTGTAGTAGCTGTTTTGCCTCGGCGTTAGATATATCAGGCTGTGTAACTGGCATAAACAGGATCGTTCCCTCATCCAATGGCGGCATAAACTCACTGCCCAAACTCAACAATAAAGGAATGCTGATCAATAAGGCAACAATATTAATAATGAGTGTTGTTTTACGCCAGGTAACACACCAGTTAAGCAGGGGGCGGTACCATTTTTCGAGGTTACGGACAATCGGGTTATGATCATCTGCACGTAGTTTCCCCTTTAGAAAAAAGGAGATCAGCACAGGGGCCAGGGTCACCGCAAGAATAGCGTCAATGGCCAGTATAAATGTTTTTGTCCAGGCTAAAGGGCCAAACAGTTTACCTTCCTGTCCCTCTAATAAGAATACCGGGAGAAAGGACGCAACAATGATAAGCGTTGAGAAAAATACACCGCGACCAACCTGTTTGCAGGATGCTTCTATAACTTTAATCCGTTCTGCTATAGTCATGATTTTTCTTTTTGTTGTGCAATGGATAAATTCCGGTGCGAGTTTTCTACCATGACAATGCCGTTATCTACAATCACCCCGATAGCTAAGGCGATACCCGTTAAGGACATGATATTGGAGCTGATGCCAAATGCGTTAAGCAAGATAAAACTGGCGGCTATGGTAATAGGAATTTGAATAATAATGCTCAATGCGCTGCGCCAGCTAAATAAAAACAGGATAACAATAACAGATACTGTTATCATTTCCTCAATCAATGTATGCTCAACAGAATTAACCGCGTTCTCTATCAGTTCACTGCGGTCATAAGCTATTTTGAAGGTAACCCCGGGCGGCAGCCCTTTTTGAATGTCGTTCATTTTATCCTTAACCGCATGGATCACCTTGTCGGCGTTTTCGCCATACCGCATCACTACAATACCACCAACCGCTTCGCCCTCGCCGTTCTGATCAAATATGCCTAAACGCTCGTCGCCGCCCATTTGCACGGTAGCGATATCTTTTATCATCACTGGTATGGTGTTGATTACACCAATAGGAATATTCTCTACATCCTGCGAGCTCTTTATATATCCCAAACCACGTACAATATAACCCGTGCCGTTCATTTCAAACTTACGGCCGCCAACATCATTGTTATTGCTTTTTACGGCTTTTAAAACCTGCGATAAGGGGATATTATAATAGTTAAGCTTATGGGGATCAATAATAAGCTGGTATTGTTTTTCAAAGCCCCCGAATGAAGCCACCTCACTAACGCCCGGTACAGTTTGAAGGCCCAGTTTCACATACCAGTCCTGCAACGCCCGTTGTTCGCCCAAATCAATACCTTTGGCATTAAGCGTGTACCATAAAATATGCCCAACCCCTGTACCATCAGGCCCTAACGTTGGTGTTATACCCTGTGGCAGTAAACGTTGCGCATAATTCAGTCTTTCCAGTACCCGGCTCCGCGCCCAATACACATCGGCTTTATCGTCAAATACAATATAAATAAAGCTCATCCCGAACATAGAGGTTGCACGGATAGCTTTTACTTTAGGAATGCCTTGTAAATTACTTACCAGCGGGTAAGTAACCTGGTCTTCCATTATCTGCGGACTGCGGCCTTGCCATTCCGTAAATATGATCACCTGATTATCCGACAAGTCGGGGATGGCATCAATTGGATTTTCGCGTACAGCATATGCCCCCAATGCAAAAAGAGCTATAGCGATCAGCAAAACGATATACCTGTTTCTTAACGACAGGGAAATAAGTTGATTAATCATCTTAATGGTTTTATAAGCCCGGTTTTTAAGTCGTAAGTCAGAAGTACTAAGTCTAATGTTAAGTTAAATTGACTTAAGACCCAAGACTTTGGACTCAAGACTAAAAAGGGGCTTAAATAATTACATTTTCGTCATTACAGTTTTTTTGCAGGTTGTTTCTTAACCAACGTCATACCACATTTGGGGCATTTACCCGGTTTGTCACTTAATACTTCCGGGTGCATGGTACAGGTATATTGCACTTTTGCAGGTTTAACTTTTTTTGTTTTAGTAGTGTCGGGTACCAAAGTTGTTGAATGTGCGGCAAATACAGTCATGCCGGAAAACAAGATGGCTATAGCCATCACGGTTACTCTTTTCATGATTTTTAAATTAAAGAATGGATAAAATGGGCATCAGGCAATAACAACCCTATGCGTTGATTATAAATTAAGATGATTGATTTTAATTTATAAGATAGCCGTTACGGGTAGTAAGACTATAAAGAGAAGGTACAGATCAGATTCTGTAACTACAGTTGAGGGTATATGCGGGTATGGCAGAACATCCCGGTGGAGCATTCCCCTTATAAGCTATGTTGGTTTGTAGCAGTTTGACAATTTTTTCAGTATTCAGGCTGATAAAAGATGGAATTATTGCCGGTATAGGTTGGTTAAAGGAAAAAGAACCGGCACTAACGTGGTTATCCTTTATCTTGAAATTTTGTTTTTCGTTCTTACAGCAATTATCCTTTTTAGCTGTTTCCTTATTGGTATTATCAAACCCGCTATAGGTTAAGGTAACCGAAGCAAGTTTACCGCAGCAATAAAAACGGTTTATCCCTATACCCACGCAGGATAAAAGGTAAGTGGCCGTTAATAAGATAAGCGCGATACGTTTCACAATTCAAAGATATTAATAATCTATCAAAAAGTTTAATGATTAACTTTTAGCAACCTTGTATTAACAGCAGTCTATTACTGTAGATATTCCATTTGTTAATATTTAACTACTATTAGTTAAATAAAATAATTTAAAATTAATTAAACATACATATTGTGAGGGTGTTCTTCTTTAAAAGATAAGGAGGTAATTATGTTAGCAATGAATTATCGGGGCCCTTTTAGAATCAGGGCTGATCGAAATAGACCGGTTCCCCAAATCGAGCATCCTTACGATGCTATCGTCCGGGTCACCCGTTCCTTAATTTGTGGTTCCGATTTGCATTTGTATCACGGCATGGTCCCGGATACTCGCGTAGGTATGACCTTTGGTCATGAATTCACGGGTATTGTGGAAGAAATAGGCTCAGGGGTACAAAAGCTTAAAGTTGGCGACCATGTACTGGTTCCGTTTAACATTGCCTGTGGCACGTGCCCATTTTGCAAGCAGGAGTTATACGGCAACTGCCATGAATCCAACCCCGAAGCTACAGCCGTAGGTGGGTTTTTTGGTTACGCCCACATTTCTGGCGGATATGACGGCGGACAGGCAGAATATGTGCGTGTTCCTTTTGCAGATGTTAGCCCCACTGTTATTCCGGCAGGCCTGGACATTGAAGATGCGGTTCTATTAACAGATGTGGTGCCAACGGGTTATCAGGCGGCTGAAATGGGCGGTATTCAGAAGGGAGACACAGTTGTTGTTTTCGGAGCTGGTCCGGTAGGTATTATGGCGGCGAGATGTGCATGGCTATTTGGTGCAGGCCGCGTTATTGTTATTGACCATATCGACTATCGCCTTGAATTTGTTAAAAAGTACGCTTTCTGTGAAGCTTACAATTTCAGGGAAATAGATGATCCGGTTTTATTTCTGAAGAAGCAAACCGACTGGTTAGGCGCTGATGTATGTATAGATGCAGTTGGTTGCGAAGCAGCAGGCAGCGCTATGCAAACCATCACAGGTAAAAAGATGCTGCTTCAGGCAGGTACAACTACGGCGCTTCACTGGGCGATAAACTCAGTTAAAAAAGGTGGAATCGTTTCCGTAGTTGGCGTATATGGCCCCCCATTTAATTTAGTGCCCATGGGAAGTATCATGAACAAAGGAATCACGCTGCGCGCTAATCAGGCCTCAGTTAAAAGGTTGCTGCCCAAACTCATCGACCACGTAATGGCTGGACGGCTCAATCCAAAAGGTATTATCAGTCACCGGATTCCTCTGGAAGAAATATCAGAGGCTTATCATATCTTTTCTGCCAAACGAGATAATTGTATCAAACCACTTTTAATTCCACCAAGAGCCGCTATGGCTTAAAAACTCATTTATTATGGAAAATGTAAAAACCGAGCCAGAGAAAATAGCTGGTATTGACAGGGAAATAGCAGACACTTCTAAAGATCATATCCCCGGATGGGGGATTGATGCGGATCCCGAAAATGACCCAACGTATCCGATGAAACATAGGACTGGTGCAGATTATGAACGGCTCAATTACGAAAAGCCGCCGCAACAACCCGTGAAAATAGAAATATTGCATTCCGTGGAACGTCCCGGTATTACCAGGGTTTTTGGTACCTCTACTCCGCCAAGTGGGGTAAGTGGTATGATTCGGCGTTGGGCATATAAATATAGTGAAGCTACAACGGCACACTGGATGGGCTTGATCTTTGCAGACCGGGTAAATGCCGTTGAAGGAATCGTTGATGATTTTAAAAAAGGAACTATACCTAATCTCTTTAAAGAACGCGGGTGGTCGGCTGAATGGAAGTACAACCGTCAGGGTTTTATCAGAAGCGCCGTAACAGGTTTGCTGGTAACAACAGCTGTTATAGCGTTTTGCACCTCTAAACGTAAATAATTTATCTAAACCATCATAACCAGGCCTGGTCCATTAAGATCAGGCCTTTTGCTTTAAATACAAGCGTTAAAGGGTTTTTAAAGCGGAGCTCTGGATTAACGTTAAGCTGAAAGTTTATGCATCTTAGGGTCGAATTACGCTGCGTTAAACCTTAGATCAGTTAAGAGAATTTAATAACCATACACCTGCATTTTAGCCTATAGTTAGTGTTATCCAAACGATATACAACAAAGCCCGATCTGTTGTAGCGGATCAGGCTTTATACTCAAAAGTTGGGAGGATTATCCAATCGTTTTCTTATAATAATTCACAAATGGTAAGGTGAAAACCCGATCATGGGTTAATTTTAAACTTGTTCCCCAAACATTACCAACCTTAATGTGTTCTCCATATTCCGCATGCAAATAATTTAGTTTCAATGCTTATTTAAGGCATTTAAAAGTATATTTTCTGAAGCGTCAGTTGAAATATGTTGTACAATCAGCATTGGTGCGGGAAAGTCTTGAGGTAATTACTGAATTAAAACGAACAGTGCTTAAGCCCTGCAACGACGACTTGGCCGGTTTTATAATTGAAATATCCTGAAGTTGGAGTTTTTATTTATGCTATATGAACACACATAACCTGGAAGTTCCTTATATTCCAATATATAGTTGTAAATTTGATTGGTTTACTTACTCACCTTTTAAGAATTTTTCTAAATTCTTCTACCATTCTTTAAAATCATGTCATGTTTAAAGCCGACCCCCACCACATTATTGCTATTGGCGCCTCTGCCGGCGGCATGGAAGAGATAAATTCTTTTTTTGACCATACACCATTAGATGGCGTATCCTATATCATTATCCAGCATTTGTCACCTGATTTTAAAAGCAGGATGGTTGAGTTATTGTCCAAACACAGTAAACTTATTGTTGAACAGGCTGAAAATGGAATGAAGGTGCAATGCAACCAGGTTTACCTTATCCCCAGTGATAAGTTTATGACGATACGTAATGGGAGCCTGTATTTAACTAATAAAGAAAACATTAAGGGCCCTCATCTTACTATAAATATTTTTTTTAATTCATTGGCAACAGATTGCGGCAAAAAGGCCATTGGCATAGTTTTGTCCGGTTTAGGATCTGATGGAACGGAAGGTATTAAGGCTATTAAAAAAGCTGGTGGATTAGTGATCGCCCGTGATCCTGAAACTTCGGAGTTTGGTAGCATGCCTTCTCATGCTATTGCTACCGGCCTGGTAGATTTTGTACTGGAACCGGCCTTGATGCCAGACGCGATAGAAGACTATGTAAAAAATGAAGGAGAGTTAGTAGCTGACCATCATGACGACGAAAAAAATCTCGCTGCAATTATTGATCTGATCAAAGAAAGATCTCCGCTTGATTTTACGGATTATAAACAGCCAACGATTTTAAGAAGGACTAAGAGAAGGGCTTCCTATGGTAATTTTACAACGCTGGCAAGTTATCTTACCTTTCTGAAAGTGGCACCTGAAGAAGTAGAAGCCCTTGCAAAAGAATTCCTGATCAGTGTTACTTCATTTTTCAGGGATGCGGCAGCATTTGATTTTATACAAACCGATGTACTACCCCATATCCTCGAACGGTTAACACCTGGTGAAGAACTGAAAATGTGGATAGCGGGTTGTGCTACCGGCGAAGAGGTTTATTCGATGGCTATATTGATCGCTGAACAGTTAAACGGCCAATTTGAAGATACCATAGTAAAAATCTTCGCAACAGACATTGATAACGCTGCTTTAATCCATGCAGGAAAAGGGATCTATAATGCCGGTATTACAAAAAACGTGTCGGCTGATAGGCTTGAAAAATATTTTATAAGGGAAGGGGATAATTACAGAGTAAGCTCGGTTATACGCAAGATGGTGATTTTTGCACAGCATGACATGGTGAAGAATCCGCCATATTGTAACATGGATTTTATCAGCTGCCGGAACCTGCTGATCTATATGTCCCCGGTTTTACAAAAGAAAATATTTACCATGCTGCTCTTCGGACTCAAAAGGGATGGCTATTTATTTTTAGGCTCCAGTGAAAATCCGATGCCCATTATGAAAGACCTGGAAGTAGTTCATAAAAAATGGAAAATATATAAAAACCTGCAAACAAAACGAGGGATAAGTTTTGACGCATTTTCATTGCCGGAACTACTTGATAGTAAGCGTACACCTTCACGGTTTTCATCCGATGGTGCTTTTAAAAACAGCAACAATACATTATCTGAAACAATTAATGCAAACCTGGCTAATACCTTGGATTGCCTTATTATTTGTATTGATGAAAACAACCATGTTGTCAGGTCATATGGAGATACTACAAAATATTTACTTCAAAAGCATTTCACCTCAAATCTTGCGGAACTTTTGCCAAAGCCACTGGCTGTCGCCCTTAGCACATTGAGCAAGAAGGTTTTAAAAACCAATGAAAGCCTCACGCTTAACGGAATAAAAATCAAACAGGGCAAGTTTATTAGTAGTGTAAGTCTGTCGGTAAGTCCCTTGATCTTAAAAGGACAGGAAAAAATGTTATTGATAACTTTTAGTGAAGATAAATCCGTCGGGTCAATAAAGAAAGATATCGCATATAACGAGAAAATATATTTTGATCAATACGTGATGAACCTGGAAGAAGAATTGAAGGAGTTAAAAGAAAAACTTCACTCTTCTTATGAAAGGCTGGATTCCTCCAATGAAAATATGCAATCCTTTAATGAGGAGCTAATCTCGGCCAACGAGGAAATGCAAAGTACCAATGAAGAAATGCAATCGGTCAACGAGGAACTGCATACCATTAATTCGGATTACCAGTTAAAAAATAAAGAACTGCTGGAAATAAATGACGACTTGAATAATTATTTCAGAAGCAATATCAACGGCCAATTATTTATAGACAATGAGCTGAAGCTTATGAAATTTTCACCGGGTACAGTGAAACAGATCAACCTGCAGGAATCTGACATAGGCAGGCCCCTCAGTAATATTTCAACGAATATCAAATTTGAAACTATCATTAATGATATAAAAAAAGTATGAGCTGAAGGCTGTGTTATTACTAAAGAAATTGAAACAAATAATG
>JAQBOY010000404.1 GCA_028287805.1 Mucilaginibacter sp. | reverse complement strand
GAAGAATTCAGAAAAAAATCAAGTAATCATCATGGACACGCTAATTAAAAAAATACCAACAATGGAAGTATCAGAATTTAAGGCGGCATTGCAGGCCAAATGCCCAAAATGCAGAAAAGGCAATATGTTTGCCAACAGCATGTACAGTTTTAAATCGCAAAAAATGAATGAGACCTGCCCGCATTGTGGTTTTAAATTTGAAAGAGAGCCAGGCTATTTTTATGTAGCCATGTTTATAAGTTACGCTTTTAATGTGGCCGAAATGGTGACGATAGCCGTTGGTACCTATATTTTAACAGGTAGCCATAATCCCTGGTTGTATACTGCCATTTTATTATCCGTAACTTTTATTCTTTCCCCGTTTAACTTCCGATACTCAAGGGTGGTGTTATTATATTGGTTAACACCCGGCTTACATTACGATGCGAATAGGGCAAGAGATGATTACCAGAAAATTAATTAATACTAAGCGTTGCAGTGCTTTAATGGCATGAAATATCGGCCACTAAAACACAAATAGACATTAACTATAAACACGCCTTAACATAATAAACAAAATCTATAGCAATTAAAGTCTTGGCTTTTGTGGTTTATAGGGAACTTCAAAAGCATTGGCGCCACGTACTTTAAATTTACGGCGATATACCTTATCCTTGCTTGTAACATACATTACATCAAATTTCGGCCCTCCAAAACAAAGGTTTGATGGCATGCCCGTTGGCACCGGAATAATGGCATTCACTCGTCCTGCCTGATCTGCAATTTGTATACCCATACGGGTAGCTACGTATACACGTCCGGCGGTATCACATTTCATACCATCTGCCCAGGCATTGTCTTCGGTATCGGGGGTATAAAGCCAATCATATTTTTGCTTGTTGGAAAGCGTGCCATCATTGTTTATTTTAAATATCCATATCCAGTGCGAAGCCGATGTGGGTACATACAACTGAGTTTGATCGGGTGTTAACGCTATCCCGTTAGGGAATTTTAATCCTTCATCAACTACAATTTTTTCCCCGTTAGGCCTTATCAAATATATTTTACCAGGTTTTTCAGCACCATCAGGCGCGGTAACGTAGATATTGCCATTTCTAGCTACTACCAGATCATTACATGGAATATCACTGGCAACAACTTTTTCATTATTGTTTGCATCATAACTTAATATCTGGTTTGTTGCTGTAGCGGCGGTATAACGGGTGCCATCCGGCCCAAATGCTGTGCCCCCTGCTTTTTTTGAATTGATCTTTAACTCTGCCAATTTTCCATCAAGGCCAATTTTATAGGTCTTTGCGTTTGGAATATCCTGATAAAAAACCTCACCTTTAGCATTTACTGCCGGGCCTTCAGAAAAACCATACCCCTGCCCAACCAGTTCCCATCCCTCCCCCGGAATAAGAATATCACTCAAATAAGGATTTTTAGTTTTTTGAAGCGTTACAGGGTGTGGGTAATCTTTCCATATCCAACGCATTGCTGCGGGAAAAACCGCGCCTGCCATTTTGCCGTTATGTGCGCCCTCGCCCCATGCATGCATCACCGGATTACCCGCGAATATCAAGGAGCGTTCCATCATTTGATTGGCAAACCACCAGTCGCCACCATAGCTATTCTGATCATTGCTGCCATCCTGCAAAAACACTTTAATAGGCTTGGTTTCATATTTCCTGATCAATGAGGAATAACGATCACCCCCACGTAAACCAACATAAGTACCAATACCTGAAACTACTTTTGAAAATTCATTTGGCTTTTCCCACGCTGCAGTAAACGCGGCAATGGCGCCACTACTTTGCCCACCAATAGCACGATCATTACCATTTTTTGACAGATTAATAGCACGGCCGTCAGTCGCTTTCTGTTTTTCAACAGCAGGTAAAAGCTCCTCCAATAAAAAACGTGCATAAGCATCCCCTAACCCATCATATTCAAAACTCCGGTCATAACGATCAAGCGCCGTTTTTTCATCGGCTGCTAACATACGGCCCGGGGATACAAAAACGCCGATAGTAACGGGCATCTCTTTGCTGTTAATTAAATTATCAAATACGGTGGGTGCATTAGCCTGAATGCCATCCTGGTTAATGTAAACGCAGGCAGGCTTTGCAGGATTATATTGTTTAGGGATATAAACCCAATAATCATGCATTTGACCGGGGAATATTTTTGAACTTTCCAGGGTAAATTTCAGCACCTCGCCTTTCGGCACAGCAGTATGCGCCACCGAAGCGGAATCAACCAGATAATTTTCTACAGGAGCCTGTGCCATAACAAAAACAGGCAGCGATAACAAAAGGAAGTGTAATAATGCTTTCATGGTTAATTTAATTTATATCATTTAAAACACAGTGAGAAACCCTAATTAACCAATATTCATAATTATGCCCGGCTACAGCTAATGAACATAAAAATATGGTGAACAGGCAAAACAGCATAAGTTTTGCAAAGGATAAATACAGCATATCGTAGGTTTATAAGGAGATTATAAAGCTAAAGATATGTTTAATTTGGATTTAATGCAATCGGTTGAAACATTACTTATAATTCCGTATTCGCCCGGCTTTGGTTGAATGAGAATAACGGCGTTTGTCGTATTCAATACATCACATAAGCCAGAGGCCTTAATATATGGGTCGCCCGGCAAGAGCCCATAGGTGTTCGGAAGATTATTATTTATCTCAGCACTCGCCCGGCTCTTGCAGGGTGAGTAATATTAAGCGGCATCTTGCCGCAGCAGGCGAGATGCCTTATGATATCAGTCACTCGGCAAGAGCCAAGTGACTGACTGACTGCAGAGGAGATAATTCGTAAATTCGCTTTAACTCGGAAAGTAGTGCGTTATTTATCGCTCAGCATAATTGGATTCCCTTTGCCTCCAATTATAATCACCTTGGCATTAGATGAGGTAGCGATTTCCTTTTGAGCCAAAATAGCCTGGTATTGCAGCTGCTTATCGGTTAGCCCGGTAGATATGATCTTCTGATAATCCGCTATACCCTGTGCTTCTACACGTTTACGATCAGCTTCCTGGCTTTCTTTTTGCAAAACAAATTTCATTTTTTGCGCATCCTGCTCGGCCTGTATCTTTGACTCAATACTGGCGCGAACAGTGGCAGGCAAGGTAATATTACGTACCAGGATCTGCTGAACTTCTAACCCGTTTTTGGCAAAATTATCACTGATAGTTTTATTGATCTTAAATTGAAATTCCTGTCTTTTGGTGGAATACAGGTCAACAGCCTGGTAATTCACCGCATTATCACGTATGGCAGTGCGTGTTACCGGGCGAACGATCTTATCTTCGTAATTCTCTCCTATATTTTGATAGATAAAAGGAGCCTTTGATGTGGTTACCTTATACAATACCGAAAGATCAATAGTAACCTCCAACCCATCGGATGATAATACCCGGATAGCGTCATCCCCTTCAAGCTGCCCTTCGCTGCTTTTGGCGCTCATGGTATAATTTTGGGTTTGTATATTAAAGGTGGTAACTTCAACCATAGGGTTTATGACATGCAGCCCACTCTCCAGCACTTCTTCCTGCACTTTGCCAAAAAGTGTTTGTACGCCAACTTTACCTGGCTCAACTACTTTAAATGCAGAAAGCAATAACCCTAAAATTACAATTACAACCCCAACGGTAGTAACAATACTACCAAAATGGCTCCCAGGTTCAGGTGAGCGTTTAAGCACTATACCTACTATAAGTACAATGACTCCTAAAATTGCGATAAGCATAGGTGAAAGTTAAGGTTTTTTAATGCTATTTTTTATTCCTTTTATCAGCCTTATTTTTAGCATTATAA
>JAQBOY010000383.1 GCA_028287805.1 Mucilaginibacter sp. | reverse complement strand
AGGTTAAGGTGCAAAAAATAAAAAGTATCGCAAATCTCATCAAACTGATTCCTGATTTTATTTAAATTGTTGTATTACAATTACAAAGGTAGAGAATATTAATGAATATTGCTTGTGCAGCACAATGCGAATATATTTTTTACTTAAAAATTAAATTCGGCATTTATTATAACAACAAAGCCTCGCATTTTGCAAGGCTTGTTGTTATAATAGGATCAGTTTATACCTTACCCAATTCAAAAGGCAGTTTACGATAGCGTTTACCGGTGGCTGCAAAAATGGCATTAGCTACTGCCGGTGCAGTTGGCGGTAATCCAGGTTCGCCAAGTCCGGTTGGTGGATCTTCTGAAGGTACAAACTTCACAATAACTTCCAAAGGCGCATCCTTCATTTTCAAGAATTTATAGGTATGGAAATTGGTTTGCTCCACAGCTCCTTTGTTAAAGGTAACCTTACTAAACATGGAGTGACTTAATCCGTCAACAATTGCGCCTTCTACCTGGTTTTCGGCACCGCTTTGGTTAACTACACGGCCGCAGTTTACAGCACAATATACTTTAGTTACCCTAAGCTGGCCATTTATTTTAGTTATTTCAGCCACATGAGCCGCATAAGTGCTGAAAGAGAAGTGGGTGGCAAAGCCCTGGTAAACATTTGGTTTTTTTGTTTTACCCCAACCACTCATTTCAGTAACAAGGTTAATAACGCTTTTAAATTTTTCCGGATCATAGGCAACTTTGCCTACAGGTTGTTTTTTAGCTATCTCCAGTAATTCCAAGTGTAGGGCTACGGGATCTTTTTTCATTTCGTGAGCCAATTCATCCAAAAAGCTTTCATCAGCAAAAGCTACCGAGTTGCTTGTAGGCGCGCGCCATGGCCCTGTTTGAATATTGGTTTGCAGACTATGATTATCTACCCGGAAATTAGCAATTGTTGCTGCCGGAAAACCGTCAGCAATTGATGCCCTGCCTCCACTTAACACCGCAGCATTGATATGCCATGCTGTAATGGTATTATCAGGGCCAATAGTTGCCCGGTACTTAAACATCGTTGACGGACGGTAATAGTCGCCCTGCATATCATCCTCGCGCATCCATAACATTTGTACCGGCACTTTAGCGGCTGCTGATATCAGCGCAGCTTCCACGCCATTATCCGGCTGCAGCTTGCGCCCGAAACCACCGCCCTGGCGCGGCATGCCCAATGTGATATTTGCTTCAGGAATATTTAATGCTTTGGCAACGGCAGAACGCAGGCTTGCCGGAACCTGTGTAGGTCCGTATAGCTCTGCTTTTCCATCACGCACATCTGCAAAAAAGTTAAGCGGTTCCATATTAGCATGTGACAATGCAGGAACTTCATAAACCGCTTCTATCACTTTAGTGCTGCCATTTAAGGCCGCATCAACATCACCATCGTTTCTTGAAGGTTTATCGGCCTTCTTGCTCAATAGCTCTGTAAATGAAGCGATATGGTCAGTAGTGCTTTCCAATTTACCGGTATCTTCCCAAACCACTTTTAATACATCACGACCTTTTTTTGCTGCCCAGGTTGAAGTAGCCAAAACCGCTACTACATTTCTTTGAGGTACAGCTACCACATTTTTTACACCGGCCACTTTCCGTGTTTCGGTATCATCAAATGATTTTAAGGTTTTTCCAAATGCTGGCGGACGGGCAACTATCGCGAACAGCATCCCTTCTCTGCGGGTATCAATGCCGTACAGTGGCTTACCGGTAACAATTTTATGATTATCAATATTCGGTACTCTTGTACCTATGATTTTAAAATCTTTAGGGTCTTTTAGTTTTACATTAGCTGGTACAGGCAAAGTGGCAGCTTTAGCCGCTAATTCACCATAACTTAATTTTTTGCCGGTTGGTTTGTGAATTACAAAAGCATTCTCTGCATAACAATCGGCTTCGTTTACCCCCCATTGCTGGGCGGCGGCTGAAAGCAGCATCTGGCGGGCTGTAGCACCGGCATTACGTATAGGCATATACCGGCCTCTTATAGCGCCGCTGCCACCGGCTACCTGCGCGCCAAATTTACTGGGGTCAAGCGGAGCCATTTCAACGGCTACAGTATCCCATTTCACCTCCAGCTCTTCGGCCAATATCATCGGCAAAGCGGTTTTTACACCTTGTCCAATTTCCGGATTTGGCGACATTAAGGTAACCAGCCCGTTTGAATCTATTGATACATAAGCATTAGGTGAAAATACAGCCCCCGCTTGTTTAACAGTTTCGGCATCGGTTAATAAACTAAAGCCTAACATCATCCCGCCCCCGGCGATAGAAGTTACCTTTAAAAAATGGCGTCTTGAAAGTGTTTGATCGATCATTTGGTTGCGCCCTCCGCAGCGGCAGCATGAATAGCTTTACGTATACGATAATGCGTACCACAACGGCATATATTGGTTATGGCTGCATCAATATCATTATCTGTTGGATGTGGGTTTTTCTTTAATAATGCCGAAGCTGCCATAATTTGCCCGGCCTGGCAATAACCGCATTGCGCCACATCAATTTCCTCCCATGCTTTTTGTACAGGATGAGTGCCATCAGCGCTTAAGCCTTCAATAGTGGTAATTTTATAACTACCCACAGAGGCAATGGGGAACGAGCAGGAGCGTACCGCCGAACCATTCACGTGCACCGTACATGCGCCACACTGCGCTATACCGCACCCGAATTTTGTACCCACTAAATTTAAGTGATCACGTAGTACCCAGAGCAGCGGGGTATCCGCATCCGCGTTAACAGTAACCAGCTTATTGTTAACAGAAATTTTATATGTCGCCATAGGAATTGGTTTATAATCAAATCTATTGTTAATATCAATTATTAGCAAATTTTTTGTCCATCATAGTTAAAATATTACAAAGGGGGAATCGATTGCTAAATTATTATTGCATTCCCGAGTTTTCCCAGGGGAATGAACGCATTGTAAAAGCCAATA
>JAQBOY010000363.1 GCA_028287805.1 Mucilaginibacter sp. | reverse complement strand
ACAGAAACCACTCCTGATATTTTAATATTGACCGAAATTGACGGCCCGGTATACGGCCTGGAAATTGCCCCCATGCTATTAATACCATTTGTTGAAAATGCCTTTAAGCATGGCATAAGCCTGCGCGATACTTCCCATATAAAAATATCCCTGCAAACCAAAGAGGGTGAATTATTTTTTGATGTTTATAACAGCATCCACCCCAAAGCAGGTATTGATCCTGAAAAAGATAAAAGCGGCATAGGCCTCGAAAATGTAAAGCAGCGGCTGCAATTATTGTACCCAAACCGGCACGAATTGGTGATAAGAAAAAGTACAAAAGAATTTTTTATACACCTCACTGTAACGTTATAATAAAAACCACATCTAACTTGTAATACATAGTAGCATGTATTACTTATAAGTAAAAGAGTAATAGCTCTTAAGGGAATTTTACACCCCAATAAAAAGAAAAGAACGTGAAAACAAAAAACCTTCTCTCCTGCTTAATGCTGACCATAGCGGGGTTACTACCTGTAATGAAACAGGCGCACGCTCAAGTTAAGCCGCAAATTTCGGGCATGGTTGCTGATTCAATTAGTCAAAAGTCGCTCGACTATATAACTATCAATCTAAAAAATGATAAAAACATACCCATTAAAGTCATGCTTACCAAAAGCGACGGCACATTTACATTTTCGGGCCTTGAACCCTTAAAGTATACGGTTACTTTTAATGCTGTTGGCTACCAGCCAAAAACTATTGCAGTTGACCTAACCAATGGTAATAACAACAGCATAGGGACAATTCTGATAAACAGCCGGTCAAAACAATTAAAGGATGTAGCCATAACTGCCGATAAACCTATTATTAAACAAGAAGTTGACCGTATTAGTTATGATCTTCAGGCCGACCCGGATAGCAAAGTAAGCAACGTACTGGAAATGCTGCGAAAAGTACCTTTTGTTTCCTTAGATGGCGACGAAAATATTTTGCTAAAGGGCAGCGCCAGTTTCAAAATACTCATTAACGGAAAACCATCAAGCATGGTAGAGCGCGATCCAAAAAACATACTGCGCAGCATTCCTGCTTCTACCATTCAGCGCATAGAGGTTATTACTATACCACCGGCAAAATATGATGCTGAAGGATTAGCAGGCATCATCAATATTATTACCAATAAAAAAGTAGACAATGGTTATAACGGAACTATCAATGCCAATTACCGGTATCCCGGCGGCCCGGGCATCGGTACTTCGTTTACCGTTAAAGAGGGTAAGCTGGGCATATCAGGATACGGAGGCGGCAGTATTTATGACAGGCCGGCAACTACAAACTTAATTACACGCACAACCACAGGAGCCGACCCTTCAAACCTGCTTCAACAAGGCAGCGGAAAGACCAATGGCAGAAGCGGTTATTTTGGAACCGAAATAAGCTATGAGATAGATTCATTGAATCTGATTTCGGGCCAGTTTAATATTAATGGCGACAAATCTGCAGGTTCGGGTACATTAGCATCTTTGCTTACCGATAACAGCGGTATTTTGCAGGGATACAACTCTGTAATAGCAAACAATGGCACAGGTAAAGGGTTAGATGTATCGTTAAATTATCAATTGGGTTTTAAAGCAGATAAAGCGAGGTTATTAACCTTTTCTTATCGTTATTATACCTATACCAATTTTAATGCTACCGCGTTAAATATTTTCAACCCGGTAAACTACCCTACTCCTGATTATAACCAGGCAAATCACACTATTCCATCAGAACAAACATTTCAGGTTGATTATGTACAACCATTAAAAAAATGGAACATTGAAGCGGGTATTAAAGGCATATTCCGTAATAATCAAAGCAACTTTCAATATAATTCATTAAACCCTGTAACTAATCAATATCTATTGGATACCGCGCTGTCAAATAAGTATACCAACACGCAAAATATATTAGCAGGCTATAATACCTGGCAATACAGAGGCAAAAAATGGGGAATTAAAGCAGGTATCCGTATTGAGCAAACTGTTACCAATGGTGATTTTGTTTCAACCGCGTCTACTGTACACCAAAGCTATTTGGACTTTATTCCGTCTGTTACAGCTAACTGGGATCTTAATAGCGGCAGCGGCATTAATTGGGGATTTACACAGCGGATAAAACGCCCCGGAATTAATAGGCTCAACCCTTTTGTTGACCGTTCAAATCCTAATTTTCAATCAAGCGGAAACCCCGATCTGAAACGTGTATTAATTAATGACATTCAATTAGGCTATCATTTCAATAAAAAAGCATCCGTAAATATTGGGGCAACGTATGATTTTGGCAAAGGCCTTGATCTTCCAATTGCCACTTTTGACCCAGGTACCAATATCACCAACACTAAGTATAAAAACATTGGCACGTTTGCAGCCGTAGGCAGTTTTATTAATATCAATTGGCCCATCACCAAAAAATGGAACTTTAGTTTTAACAGTAACATCATGTATTTTTGGTTAAACGGTGAGGTTAATGGCGTGTTGCAAGAAAATGATTTTTTAACCTTAGGGGTTGCTACTTCAACCGGCTATACTTTTAATAAAGATTGGCGCGTAAGTGCTGAGTTTGATATAAGCGGGCGTAACCCAACAGGCATTCAGGGGCATTCAAATGGTTTTACCAGTTGGTCGTTCAATGTAAACAAACAATTGATAAAAAATAAGCTTTCACTTTCTGCATCCTTAAGAAATCCATTTACTAAATACAGAACCAACCAGGTTGAAACCAATGGGCCCGATTTTGCACAAATAAATCGTAATCAGGTTTATTTCAGATCTTATAGCATGAGCTTAAATTATAATTTCGGTAAACTAAAAGGTGAAATAAAGAAAAATAAAAGAGGAATTAATAATGACGATGTTTCTAAGTAATGAAAATCAAGAGCAGGATATGGCGTATTTAATATCGGGGATTTGTGTTTCTGCCTGTTGATTTGATTTTTATCGCTTGATTCTTATTGAATATTTATACATTTAATCACATGCTGACAGCAATTGCCATTGATGATGAACCTTTAGCTTTAGAAGTAGTGCGCTCGCACGCTGGTAAGGTGCCGTTCCTTAATTTAAGAGACGAGTTTACCGACGCGTTTAAGGCAATGGAATATTTACGGCATGAGCCTGTTGACTTATTATTCCTTGATATTAAAATGCCTGATATTTCAGGCATCGACTTATTGAGCTGTTTGAGTAAAAAGCCTTTAGTGATATTCACAACGGCTTACTCTGAACATGCCGTTGAAAGCTTTGAACTTGATGCTATTGATTACCTGTTAAAGCCTTTTTCGCTTGCACGCTTTATTAAAGCCTGTAACAAGGCTAATGAGATCCATCATGTGCGGAACACCTCTGATAAAAAAGATTTTCTGTTCCTGAAAACGGGATACGAGCAGGTGAGGGTAAACTTTGAAGACATTTGCTACCTGGAGGCTACAGGCAATTACGTAAATTTTGTATTAAAGGACAAGACCATCCTATCGCGCATGACAATAACTGAGGTAGAAGCCATGCTTCCGGCTAATCAGTTTATCCGTATTCATCGCTCTTTTATAGTCGCGCTCAATAAAATTGATAAAATTGAAAGGCACCAGCTATCAGTAAACGGGGCTATTTTACCGGTGGGTAATTTATACTGCCAAAATATTAATTTGGTAAAATAACCCATTTTTAGGTAAATTGCCAAAATCTGAATTTAATACAAAAAGCCATGACTGAGACGCTGGATATTAAGATAACCAAAACCAATAATTCCCGTTTAGCACAAACGGATTTTAACAATTTACCTTTCGGACATATATTTTCTGACCATATGTTTGTGGCTGATTATGCTGATGGAGAATGGAAAAATTTTCAAATTGTACCTTATGGCGATATAGCGCTAAGTCCGGCTATTGCATCCCTGCATTACGGGCAATCTTTTTTTGAGGGACTAAAAGCGTATAAACATGCTGATGGTAAAGTATCTGTATTTCGCCCGAATAAAAATGCTGCACGTTTTAATAAATCTGCACAAAGGTTATGTATGCCTAATCTTCCCGAAGAAGTGTTTATTCAGAGTATTGCCACTGTAGTGGATATTGACCGGGAGTGGGTACCTGCAAAGCCTAATCATTCTTTGTACATTAGGCCGTTTATGTTTGCGACCGACCCATTTTTGGGTGTAGGGGCTTCAAAAACTTATAAATATATGGTTATTACCGGCCCAACCGGACCATACTTTACAAAACCCCTTAGAGTAAAAATAGAAACATATTATACACGTGCGGCCGAAGGCGGCATGGGATATGCTAAATCTTCAGGAAACTATGGCGGCGCTATGCTTCCTGCCCGTAAAGCTACCGAAGAAGGATTTGACCAACTGATATGGACAGATGCCAAAGAGCATAAATATATTGAAGAAATGGGCTCTGCCAATGCCATGTTTGTGTTGGACGGAAAATTAATTACGCCATCAACTCAGGATACGATATTGGACGGTGTAACCCGCAATACTGTTTTAACGCTGGCACGCGAATGGGGGTACCCTGTTGAAGAACGCCGGGTTGCTGTTGCCGAAATTATTGAAGGCGCTAAAAATGGCAAACTTACTGACGCATTTGGCGCCGGAACCGCTGCTACTATAGCACCCGTTGGTTCAATAAGCTACAACGGTGAAGAATACTTTTTAAGCGATCCGAAAGAAAGAGAATTTTCACAAAAGGTATTAAAAACATTAGATGCCATCAGGTACGGAAACACGCCCGATACCCATGGATGGAACTATATGGTATAGTTTTATCAATATGTTAAAAAATCTGTTAAGTCCGGAAGATAATCATCTTCCGGACTTATTATTTTAGCACCATTATCCATTCATTCCCAATTACTTATACACTCTATTTATAACAGCCTTACCATTCATATAATAAAAGTGTTAAAATTCTGTTCTTACGTCATTAACAGTATTACCTAACACACCTTATGAAAAATATTTGCTTTTGCCTTGCTTTCGTTATCTTACTACAACTATTCTCAGTTGTTCCATCCTTTGCTCAAAACGTTGATGCTAATCCCGCGATTTTAAAAGCGCCGCCGGCTACAATAACTATTGATGGCAATTTAAAAGACTGGAACGATAGTTTACAATATATAAACGCTGAAAATAATATCAGGTATACCTTATCTAATGATAAAGAAAACTTATATTTTGCTTTAAAAATCAATGATCCATATGAGATAGTACGTGTATTAAAAGCGGGTATTACTTTAAGCATGGATCCGAAGGGTAAAAAGAAAACAGCCTATAGTATAACCTTCCCACTCAATGTACAGATAGGTAACCTTCCTCCGGTTAAACAAGACAATATTTTAAGTGGAATTACACAAGCTGATCGTGACGAATTGGTTAGAGAAACAATGACTACCTTAAGAGGTATAAAAGTTGAGGGCTTTAAAGATATTGAAGGTGATATGATAACCACATCAAATACTTATGGTATTCAAACTGCCCTAAATTATGATGAAAAGGGCAACCTGGTTTGTGAGGCATCCATAGCGTTAAAGCTTTTTCATTTAGATAACCACGCTAAAACTGAATGGTTATACGATATTAAAGTAAACACCATTAACAACCGCCCGGCTGAAAATAAGGATGCAGCCAGCAATGGCGGTGGACATGGTGGCATGGGCGGCGGCGGTCGTGGAGGCATGGGTGGTGGTGGCGGCGGTATGGGTGGCGGAGGCGGACGTGGCGGCATGGGCGGCGGCGGTGGACGCGGCGGCATGGGCGGCGGAGGCGGAAACCGGCCAGCAGATGGCTCCGGCACTAACGGAAGTGTATTTGCTAAGAACGTTGATTTTTCAGGGAAATTTTATCTGGCAACCGCCCAATAAGCAAGGTTATTTTGAATAGTGAGGCTGTGGAATTATAAAACTTTCACAACTCACTATTCCACACTAACGGTAAGCCCTTCCTGCTGTAAAATTTTGCGGTATATTTCCATTTCAGTAAATGAGCCTTCCAGTACGGCACATTTACCTTCATTATGTACTTTCCAGGCTATTTTTTCGGCTTGCGGTTCCGAGTAATCCAGGTATTTCATCATACAGTAGATCACATGGTCAAACGTGTTGATATCATCATTCCATAAAATCAATCGGTGCAGTTCCTTAAGCCCTGCCAATAATTCCTCCAGGGTAAAGGTTTCTTCTTGTACTTCAGTTGACATGTAATGACAAAATTACTTAAAAACAAAACATAGTTTTTATAATAATCCTAAAAATTATATAAATTCACTTAAAATATCCTTTCTTAACCTCAATTATTCCTAATAATGAAAAAAGTTTACGCTTATGTGTTATATGTTATAAGCTTACCGGTAATTT
>JAQBOY010000352.1 GCA_028287805.1 Mucilaginibacter sp. | reverse complement strand
AAAGTATTCCGCAAGCTGGGCGGTTGTATTACGGTAGCGGCCATCAATAGGAGATATTGCTGAAAGAGGAGTAAGCGTCATAAGTTTAATTTTTCGCAAAGGTAATGATTAGGGTGGAGTTTTTTGAATGGCAGTTGCAACAGCAGTTTTGTTCTGTACTTACAATACTAACAACTGTTATTATATAAAAAGAAGATTGGCTTAAAAAATAAACTATGGAAACTTTGAAATCTAAAAATGTTTCCATAGTTTTGACGAATTAAGTCAATGGGTCAAATAGAAAGAATTATACAAGGCGGAGAAGAACTGTTTTTAAGTGCAGGGATCAAAAGCGTAACAATGGATGATGTAGCCAAACATTTAGGCATGTCAAAAAAAACTATCTATCAGTTTTTTAAGGATAAAAACGAATTGGTGATTGCTTTGGTAAAGAAAAAACTACAGGAAGATGAAGACCAGATGGCAGCCATTATCAGCAAATCAGCAAATGTTATTGAAGAGATGATCAATATGATGAAATGCTCGGAAGAAATTTTTTCAAGGATCAATCCTATAGTGATACATGATATGCAAAAATATCATCCTGATGCCTGGAAGCAATTTCAAAATTTTAAGGCTGATGTTTTGGTACGTACGCTTGAAGAGCTTTTAAGTAAGGGAATTAAACAGGGATATATCAGGCCGGATATTGATGTAAAGATTATTGCCAGGATGCGGGTAAGCCAGGTAGAGATGGGGTTTAACGTTAATTTATTCCCCGCTTCAGAATTCAGCCCGTGGAAAGTTCAATATCAGTTCTTAGAGCATTTTAATTACGGTATCTGTACTCTTAAAGGGTATAAATTATTAAATCAGTATAAAAATATTAATGATGATTAATTTAATACTACTGACATATAGTTGTCATAACAGATAAGTTTTTTTGTGGAGCAAGTAACAAATAATAATTAAATCAAATACAATAATAATATACAAAATATAATGATGAAACATCTATTATTTACAGTGTCATTTATTTTTGCCATAGCTTTTACCGGTTATGCCCAACAGACAACACCTAATGGCCAGCTGTATAATTTTACACTTACTGATTGTATTAATTATGCTTACCAACATCAGGATTCTGTATTAAATGCAGGGCTGGATGTAAAAAGCGCCAACTACCATGTAAAAGAAATCATTGGTCAGGGCTTACCTCAACTAAATGCTTCTGCTAATTTTCAGGACTATCTAAAGATCCCAACTACATTAATACCGGGAGAATTTATTGGGCAACCGGGTACATATATTCCATTAAAATTTGGGGTTAAGTATCAATCAAATGTGGGTGTTAATGCAACACAAATATTATTTGATGGAAATTATTTTGTTGGTTTACAGGGCCGCAGAACCTATAAACAGCTTTTTGAGCTGAATTATAATCGGTCGAAAGTTGAGGCTAATGTTAACGTTACCAAAGCTTACTACCAGGTTTTGGTAAGTGATGAACAACTAAAATTGTTGGATGCCAATGTTAACCAGATCAAGCAAACGTTAGATCAAACTTCGGCGCAAAACAAACAAGGCTTTGTAGAAAAAATTGATGTTGACAGGCTTACCGTTCAATATAATGACCTGGTAACACAACGCGAAAATACCGTTCGTTTACTGGTATTAAACTATCAGCTGTTAAAATTTCAAATGGGTATGCCCATTGAAAATAATGTTATTTTAAAAGATAAGCTGGAAGATGTTAAATTAGATAATAATATAGCCAATACAGATACTACATTTTATCATAGCCGTATTGAATATGGCTTGCTCGAAACACAAAAGAAATTGTATGAATACGATGTAAAGAGTAAAAGAGCTCAGTTTCTACCTAAACTAACAGCTAACGGCAGTTTTGCAAACACTTACCAGGACAATTCATTTAGTCGTTTATATAGAAACAATTACCCATCCAGTTATATTGGATTAAGTTTAAGTGTTCCCATTTTTACGGGTTTACAGCATACCAACCAGTTAAAGCAATCACAAATAACTGTAATGAAAGCCGAAAACGATTTGTTTAATTTAAAAAATGCCTTAAGTCTGCAAGCCAGCCAGGCAAGGATAACTTATATTAACGGGCTGCAAACATTAAACAACCAAAAACAAAGCCAGGCGCTGGCGCAGGAGGTTTTAAGGGTTTCTAAAATAAAATACCAGCAAGGCGTAGGTTCAAGTATTGAAGTTACACAGGCAGAAACTGCACTGCAAAATGCGGACAACCAATATATAGAGGGATTATATCAGACTTTGGTAAGCAAGGTTGACCTGGATAGGGCTTACGGACTAATTAAATAACTAAACCACAAATTGAATATATAATCGATATGAAAAAAATATTATACATAACGGCAATCTTATTTTTGGCAGCATGCAGCAATAAGCCAAAGGATAAGGCAACTGAATTAGCTGATCTGAAAAAGCAGCAGGCAGATATCAATGCAAAAATTACAAAATTAGAAGGCGAAGTGGGTAAAAAAGATTCTGTAAAATCTACTGAAGTAAGTACTGTAGTGGTTAAATCAGGTGTTTTTACTAATTATGTAAATATACAGGGTAAAATAGATGCACAGGATAATGTGACCGCTTATCCTCAGGCACAGGGAATTATTACTGCTATTTATGTTAAGGTTGGTCAGCATGTAAGCAAAGGACAAATTTTGGCTCAACTGGATAATAGTGTGTTGCGCCAAAATATTGAACAGGCGCAAGCACAGGCTACATTAGCACAATCTTTATTTCAGCGTCAGAAAAATCTTTGGGATCAAAAAATTGGTACCGAGGTGCAATTTTTACAAGCTCAAACCAATTTACAAACTGCCGGAAAACAGGTTTCTTCTTTACGTCAGCAGGCAGATATGTATCGTATTGTATCACCTATTAGTGGTACGGTTGACCAAATGGATTTGAAACTAGGGCAGGTTGCCGCACCCGGCACAACCGGTATACGTGTAGTTAATGCAGATATTTTAAAGGTTAAGGCAGATGTGCCGGAATCTTATGCAGCTAGCGTACACCAGGGCGATAATGTTAAAGTTATTGTACCCGATGCAAACGATTCATTAACAGCAAAAGTTAGTTTTGCCGCTAAGGTTATTGATCCATCTTCTCGTAGCTTTGCTATTGAAGTACGGTTGCCTCAACGTAATACCTTACGCCCAAATATGACCACTATTTTAAAAATAGCCAATTACGCTAAAAGCAATTCAATTATTGTACCCATAAAGGCAATACAAAAATCAGAATCGGGCGATTATGTGTTTATTAATGTGGGCGGAACCGCTAAACATGTTAGTGTTAAATCGGGTGCAACCTATGGTGGTCAAACTGAAATATTATCAGGTTTAAAAGCCGGTGATCAATTGGTAGTAGAAGGCGCGACTGATATAGAGGACGGTGATAAAATTAATGTTGTACAGTCTGGGAATTAATCAAAAATAGAATGATCTGCTATGAAAGACGTTAGAAAAGAGTTTGGCCCCTCAAGCTGGGCCATAGATAATAAGACGGCAGTATATGTAATGATATTTTTGATTACACTGCTGGGGCTTTTAAGCTATAACAGGCTGCCAAAAGAAAATTTTCCGGATATTGCCCAATCAAAGGTATTTGTTACTACTACCTACCTGGGGCAGTCGCCGCAAAATATTGAAACATTAGTGACCAAGCAGCTTGAAAAACAGTTAAAATCGCTTAAAGGACTAAAAAAGGTTACTTCAAACACTCAACAGAATGTTTCTATCATAACTGCTGAGTTTAATGCCAATATTAATATTAAGGATGCGAAGCAGGATGTTAAGGATGCGGTTGACAAAGCTAAACAGGATCTGCCTCAAAATGATAATAACTTAAAGGAGTCGGTTATTTCTGATATTAATGTTGCCGATCTGCCTATACTCTATATCAATATATCAGGTAACTATGGCCTTAAAAAGTTAAAAGAATATGCTGATAACCTGAAAGACGATATTGAGGCGATGAAAGAAATATCTAAAGTGGATGAAGTGGGTGCTTTAAAACCAAACATCCAGATTAATGTGGATATTAATAAAATGTCGGCAGCGCAGGTAGGTTATAATGATATTATTCAGGCAATAGGTAATGAAAATATCATTTCTTCTGCCGGAACGTTGGTGAATGATGGTGTACAGCGTACTATAGATATTAAAGAAGACTTTAAAAACGCCGATGAAGTAGCCGCTATGGTTATCAGGAACCCAACCGGGAGAGCGATTTACCTGAGGGATATTGCAGAAATTAAGGATGCTTTTCAAGACCAGGAAAGCTTTGCAAGATTAAAGACTAATGATAACCCTAACTTTAAAAATGTAATTACCCTTAATGTTAGTAAAAGGGCGGGAGAGAACCTGATTCAATCGTCAGACAAGATATATGAACTGATCAAACTGAAACAAAAAACAATTTTCCCGAAAGGTTTAAGTATTACGGTTACTGGTGATCAATCAGATAAAACACGATCAACACTTAATGACCTGATCAATACGATCATTATTGGTTTTATACTGGTTACTGTAATCCTGATGTTCTTTATGGGCAGCACCAATGCCATTTTCGTTGCCCTTTCGGTACCCTTGTCGTGTTTTATAGCCTTTTTAATAATGCCGGCAATAGGGTTTACTTTAAATATGATCGTACTGTTCTCTTTCCTGCTTGCATTGGGTATTGTGGTTGATGATGCAATTGTGGTGATTGAAAATACGCACCGTATTTTTAACAATGGTGCTATGCCAATTAAAGAAGCTGCTAAAATTGCTGCGGGAGAAGTGTTTATGCCGGTATTTTCGGGCACCATGACCACCTTAGCGCCATTTATACCATTGGCTTTTTGGAATAGTTTGATAGGGCACTTTATGTTTTTCCTGCCTATAACATTGATAATTACCTTGCTGGCATCGCTGGTAGTGGCTTATATCATGAACCCGGTTTTTGCGGTTGATTTTATGAAACCGCACCGTGAAGGCGAGAATGATAACCCAAAGTTTGACCGTAAAGTTATACGTTCACTGATCTTCCTGGCAATAGCTGCTGTAATAGGCTATCTGATCAACAAAGGAGTTGGAAATTTTGTGGTATTTGCCGCCGTACTTTATCTGTTTAACCATTTTGTTTTATTAAGGTTAATTGACAGATTTCAAAAAAATGCATGGCCTCGCTTTCAAACATGGTATGCCAAATGGCTCGAAAGAGCGGTTCAAAGTCCCTGGTGGATATTAGGGGGTGTTATTGTGCTGTTCTTTTTTAGCATTGCATTTACGATGGTCAGAAGCCCGAAAGTAGACTTTTTTCCATCTGCCGATCCAAACTTTGCCTATGTATATGTGACCATGCCTATAGGTACTGATCAATCTTATACGAACGAAGTTGTAGCTAAACTGGAAAAAAGAGTAGCTAATGTAGTAGAACCTGATAAAGATGTCGTAACATCAATTATATCAAACGTATCAGTAGGGGTTACCGACCCAACAGATGAAGACCAGGGTACCTACTACAATAAAGGTAAAATTACCGTCGCTTTTGTAGAGTTTGGCAAAAGAAACGGTAAAGACACTAAAAAGATCCTTAGTAATATTCGAAATTCCGTACAGGGCATTCCGGGTGCTAAAATTTCTGTTGCCCAGGAAAACGGTGGCCCGCCGGTACAAAAGGATATCAGTATTGAAATTGCCGGTGATAACCTGGATACTTTAGTAAAAGCTACAGCCAGGCTTAAAAAGTATATTGATAAGCAAAACATAACAGGTATTGAAGAATTGACACCTGACGTGCAAAATGATAAGCCAGAGATAGTGTTTGATGTTAATCGTGAAAGAGCCAACCGTGAAGGGGTTACCACAACACAGATCAACCAGGCGTTATTTACATCGGTATACGGGTATAAGGCGTCTGATTACAGGAATACAAAGGAAGATAACTACGAAATTGATGTACGGGCGCAGGAAGATCAGCGCAATGATATTGATGCTTTGCGTAACCTGAAGATAACTTATCGCGATATGGCAATGAATGGAGCCATACGTCAGGTACCTATTTCGGCATTTACTGATGTACGTTACACCAATACGTTTGTAAATATTAAACATAAACAACAGCGTCGTGTACTTACATTGGGGTCAAACGTAATAAAACCGAATAACCCTACTGAAGTTAATGCCAATATAATGCAAGCCATTAAGAATTATAAACTGCCTGATGGTGTAAGCGTAAGAATGGGCGGCGGACAGGAAGACCAGGCAGAAGCAGCTACTTTCCTGGGTACAGCCTTAATGATATCATTTGGATTAATTCTTATCATTCTGATGGCCCAGTTTAATTCAGTTGGTAAAACATTAATTATTCTGAGCGAAATATTTTTCAGCATTATTGGTGTATTACTTGGGCTAAGCCTCTTCAAGATGAATATATCAATTGTAATGACAGGGGTAGGTATTATAGCATTGGCGGGAGTGGTTGTACGTAACGGAATTTTGCTGGTAGAGTTTACTGATATGCTGCTGGAACAAGGCGTTAATATACATGATGCCGTTGTAGAAGCAGCGCGTACACGTATGACACCGGTATTACTGACGGCTACCGCAGCCATTTTAGGGCTTATTCCTTTAGCTGTAGGTTTTAATATTAATTTTGCCGGCTTGTTTACATCCTTTGAACCGCATATTTATTTTGGTGGTGATAACGTTGCATTCTGGGGGCCGCTATCATGGACAATGATATTTGGTTTAGGCTTTGCAACTATTATTACTTTAATTTTAGTGCCTTGTATGTATCTGATACGTTACCGGTTAAAGCAAAGGTTTTTCGGTAAAAAGGAAGAAAAGCAGCCTGTACAATATGATGAGGTTGTAGCTTGATAAAAGGAGGGGGCCAGACAATTAGTTTGGCCCCTTTTTTATTTCAATCTCTCATCCTGAAATAGGTTGCCCCCAAATAAACTTAAAGATGAAGTTTATTAATGATCCCCTTTAAATGTAATTGGTTAATCAGTTTGTTAAAACGCCGTTCATTTTTACTGCCTGCATCTAAAGCGTCATAAACAATTCCGGCTGTAACGGCATATACGGCATGATGCAAACCATCTATGGCTATTGATTTAGGTTCTTGTTCTGTTACAGGCGGCGCTACATCGTATTTAGGCAGCATGATCATGGCTGCACCCCATACAGCTCCAAAATGAACCAGTGTTGCAGGTAGCCCTTTTAAACCGGTAAGGCCGATAATTCCGCGGGCTATACCCCATGTAGTACCATAAGCCCAATGAATTTCCTGTGATATTTTTTCTTTATCCTCCTCATTTGCAGGTATAATTCCTACAGTTTGCGAAGTTACTTTAACAGGTGCATCACTGGGCTCTCTTTTAGTGATCTTCATTTCTATCATTTGCGAAAGCGTCATGGCAGCGGTAGCGGCAAGGCCGGCCAACAAACCTTTTCCTATAGCGCTGCCTAATTCGCCTAAGGCATTGTCTTCATGAATTTTCATAATTAGCGGTATTGATGTATTTAAAACAACAGTAGTTTTTAGTTATTGATTTATGTTTTTAAAATTTATATCTTGCTTTTAGGAATGATTATTGCATAAAAGAAACAGAAAGTATGGTTATGAAATTAAAAATATCACATCCGGTTTGGCAGGTATTAGGCTTGGGAGTGTTAGCAGGTATGCGGTCAACATCTGCGCCAGTTATAACCAGTCATATCTTAAGTCACCACCACTCCAAAAACCTGGAGCAATCGCCTTTGAATTTTATGCAATCAGTAAATGTTTCAAAGGTGCTAAAAGTAGTGGCTTTAAGTGAACTTGTGTTAGATAAATTGCCATCTGCACCTAATCGTATAAAACCGGCTGTAATAACTTCAAGGTGCTTGTCCGGAGCTTTAGCAGGAGCAAGCATATTTAAAGCAAGCGGTGGAAAAGTGTTAACCGGGGCGGTTTTGGGCGCTGTAGCAGCATTTGCCTCAACCTATGGCAGTTATTATTTACGTAAATCCACAGTTAAAAAAACCAAACTGTTTGACCCGATTATCGGTGCAATTGAAGATGCATTAGTTATAGGAGCAGGGGTAGGGCTAACTCGTGTTTCCTGATTCTGTTTACTATGTAATTATTTACGGATCAATTATTGCTGTATACGACTATTCATAGAATTTTTGATAAATTTGTTAAAAAAGTCAGTAATTATCAAATTCTACGCGTACAGTATCAACATATATGAGTACAGTAAATGATCAGCAAGATATAAAACGGGAGAAAATTTTAGACGCATCCTATCAGCGATTTTTGCATTATGGTTATTCAAAAACAACCATGAATGAAATAGCCAGTGATCTTTCTTTGTCTAAAGCGTTACTATATTATTATTTCCCTGATAAAAGTCAGCTATATATTGCGGTTATGCGAAAACTGGCAGCTGATTATTTAAAATCACTGGAAGATAATATTGTTACGTTCACCGATTTAAAAGAAGCTTTTGTTTTCCAGGTAAATACCAATCATGACTTTATTGTAAAAAACTATAACTTTTTTGATTCCTTTAGGCTTAATGAACAAAACTTGCCTGATACGATATGGGAAATAATTAGCGAAATACATCAATCTGAAATGAAACTTCTAAGTGATGTTTTTAAAGCTGAAGTGGAAAAAGGAAAAATAAGACCGGTTGATAACCCTGAAGAAATAGTAGACCTGTTGCTGGATGCCTTACATGCTGTAAGGGTAAGATCAATTTCTCATAAAAAATTCAAATTACCGCAAAAGGAACACCTGGATGAAATCCATTCTAAACGGCTGTTGTTAATAGATATATTTATAAAAGGCTTAAAGTATTAATAGTTAGGCTACTCTGTCACTTAATAGTAAAAAAAACATCCATTTTCTTAATCCGGGATCTTTATCAATACCTTTGACTAATTTATTTAATAAGTCAACAATATAATCTAATTATATAAGTTATTAAGGTACTTCTAAAGTTAAGAGGTGATTGTTTTAGAGTGATTAAGCAGGCTGCATTAATTTGTTAGCCTGCTTTTTTTATTATTCCATTTCAGTTGTTATATCTATATTTCCTATAAGTATTTTATGAATAGGGCAGGCATTAGCAATAAATAAAAGGCGATCTTTTTGTTGAGCAGTTAAGCCGCCGCTAAAGTTTAAACGTCTTTCTATAATTATACCGGTATCTGTTTTAAATAATTGCAACTTTACGCTAATATCTTCAATAATCCACATTTTACGATTGATATACATTCTTAATGTAATAGCCGTACAACTGCCCAGGCTTGCTAATAATAAACTGTAGGGGTTCATGCCGCTATCAGTACCTTCCATGCTTTCGGGTTCGTCTGAAATAATGGTGTGGCCTGCGCTGGTGATTACGGTTCTGTATTTAACCACACCAATTTGTGCGTTTGCCTCTTCAACAAATTGTTTGTTTACTTCCATAAGTTTTTATAGCACTACTAACTTTTAAATTGACATTGTATTAGTTTTCAGTAAAATCAATCACTGTTCAACTCTTTGCTTGATTGCCTGTCCGCCCTTTCGGCCAAGGAAATCTTTTACCATATATAATTGAGTATTTTAAAATATAAATAAGCTATTTATTTAATTATTAATCCTCTTAAATAAGGAATACTTCTTCATAAAATGGCAATTATCCAAAAAATAAATAAGCAATAAGAATAGAAGTTATTATACCTGCGGCATCTGCAATAAGCATAGCTGGTATAGCATAACGTGTTTTTTTAATATTCACTGCGCCAAAATATAAAGCGACAATGTAAAATGTAGTATCAGCCGAACCGTATAGCACACTTGATAAATGCCCCGTAAAGCTATCAACACCAAATGTTTTTAAATTATCCAGCATCATAGCCCGTGCCCCCGAACCACTTAACGGCCTTAAAAAAGCAATAGGCAATACATCGGTGAAGCGGCTATCCATATTAAAATGGCTAAATATCCATTTAAACCCATCGCTTAAATAGGTTAAGGCGCCACAGGTTCTGAATAAGCTAACTGCGGCAAGTAAGCCTACCAGGTATGGTATAATTTTAACTGAAATTTCAAATCCCTCTTTTGCGCCATCAATAAATACCTCAAAAACGTTTACTTTTTTACGTACAGCGCCTAAAATAAAAAGCACAGGTATGGCAAGTAAAGTTAAATTACTAAATACTTTTGAAAACTCGCTTATTTGCGCTTTGCTTAAAAATGCGGTAAAATACCAGATGAGTAAACCTATAAAAGCGGTTAAGCCTACCAGCCAACCCAAAACTACTTTATCGAGCAGGTTTATTTTTTGTTTAAAAGCAACAACTAATAAACCAACAAGCGAGGCCACAAAAGTAGCTATAATGCAGGGTATAAAAATATCAGTAGGGTCTTTAGAGTGATAGATAGCGCGCTGTGCAATAATGTTGATAGGTAATAATGTTAAGCCCGATGCATGCAATACCAAAAACATGATTTGGGCATTGGAGGCTGTTTCCTCATCGTTGTTTAAAGTTTGCAAGCTTTTCATGGCTTTTAACCCCAACGGTGTAGCGGCATTATCCAGCCCTAATAAATTAGCAGAATAATTCATCATCATTTGTCCAACAGCAGGATGGTCTTTAGGTACTTCGGGAAATAACCTGTTAAAAAAAGGGCCTACAATTCTTGATAAGAAGTTTATGGCTCCGGCTTTTTCGCCAATTTTCATGATACCTAACCAAAAAGCCATAATACCAATCAACGGAAGCGCAATATCCATAACGGATGATTTGGTAGAGTCAAACACTCCTTCTACCATTAACCTGAATATTTCTGTATCACCGAAAAAGATCAGTTTTATAAGGCCGATAACAAATGCTATTATAAAAAAAAGTACCCAGATATAATTTAACGCCATACAAACAATTGAAACATGAAGTTATATTTTTTTTGAAACAATTGGTTATATAAAAAACAACACAGTAATTTTTGTTACTGTGTTAAAGTTGATTTGTTGAGCTGGATGTGTTGTATGTTAATTATAAGCTGTTACATTTTTATCAGCCACTATTTGCATATTATAATCTTTCCTTATCGGATCATAAGGCATTGTATCGGTTACGGTAATATAAATATTGCATAAGTCTTTTATACTATAGGTTTGTACATCTCCGGTTGAACCAGATTTATTGAGGTATTGAGAAATAGAATTGTTGATCAGATTATATTGCCCAAGTTCATTGGTTTCAAGTTCCATAAATAGTTTTTTTCCATCGGCACGAATATGCAGGTTTACAAAAGTGCCGCCTTTTATGGGTAAGGTATATTCCCGGTTGCGGGTTTTTTCATTTTTTGATTTAAGCGTATAACCCTTAGCTGTTAAAAAAGTATCGGCGTGTTGCAGGTTATTATGCAATATGTATTTTATATCCTCATATGATATAAGGTTGGTTTGCGCAAAGCAAATAATGCCTGAACAAATTAAGGCTGTGGTTAATATGATTGTTTTCATTAGGTTAATAATATGATTAAAATTACATAATTGTTGCTTTCAATTAAACTTTCCTATGTCAAAAAGCGCTAACTTAGCGGCATTGTTACATATACTACTATCTATGCCTAAAATAGAACTTTCACGTGTTAATGGCGATTTTGGTTTTGAAGCCAATGATGAGAATGGCCATACCATCAAAATAGATAGCAATCCGGAAAGTGGTGGTCAAAATTATGGCGTACGGCCAATGCAATTACTTTTAATGGGACTTGGTGGTTGCTCTGCAATTGATGTTATCCATATTTTAAAAAAGCAACGCCAGGAAGTAAAGGATTATAAAATGGTTATCAATGGTGACCGGGAAGCGGGTAAAGAACCGTCTTTATGGAAAGATATTAATATCGAGTTTCATATTTACGGTAATATTGATGAAGATAAAGCTATAAAGGCGGTAGAATTATCAGTAAATAAGTACTGCTCGGTTGCAGCAACATTAGAGAAAGCAGGAGCCGAAATTAAATGGCAGGTGTTTGTACATCGTGAAGGATAACAAAGGGTTATCAAGTTTTAATTTTCTTTTATTTAATAATTTATTTCTTTCAATAGTTACTTTGTCGTTATAACTTATTACTTTGGTATTTTTATATTATATCCGACCTAACTACTCATAGTTTATATGCACGAGCCAACCCTAAATGGTATTATAAAGTTAAATTTAAAATGGAGCGCGCTTTTAGTTACCGGGTTTTTGCTGTCGTTTGCTGCATCCGCACAAACCCCCGATTCCAGTAACTATAATTATGTACAACCGTTTTCCAAAACCAGTGCCTTTCGTACCTGGTCGGTAGGTTTACATGGAGGCGTATTTATACCATTTAATGAAGATTTTACAAGTGCAGGATATCAGCCCGGCTATGGTGTATATATTAAAAAACAAATACTATCAACATTTGGTATACAGGCAAACTTTTTAGCCGGAAAAGTACAGGGAAACAACAGTGCAGACGACGCCTATTCAAAATATGTTACTACGCTTAATTATGCGGTTGACCTCAGTGTTAATATTGCCTTAGCTAACATCAACTGGCGGCATAAAAACGGATTTATTCAGCCTTATCTTACCGGTGGATTTGGTTACATGGGTTATAGCCCCCAATTAACTACTTCAGGACCGGTTGCCGGCCAAGTTACTTCTCCATATAATAATGGGGGTAAAGTACAAACTTTTTATGTTCCTGTTGGAGCCGGAGTTAAATTTAACCTATCAAGGGGTGTCAACCTGGATTTAGGTTACCAGGTTAATTTTATTGGCGCGGATACTTTTGACGGATTAATTTACGGAACCAGGAATGATGAGCTTTCTTACACTCACCTGGGTCTTGAATTTGCTTTGGGTAGCAGTAAAAAACCACAGCTGGCTACGCATAACCCGGTTGCATCAATGCGTACAGAATATTTAATGGAGGAGAAAAGGCTTCAAACAAAAATTGATAAGTTACAAAGTGATTTAAATATCAAAATTGAACTCATCAATTCTATGAATGCCAATTTCGCTAAACTAATTACAGACAGTGATGACGACGGTATTCCTGATATTTTTGATAAGTGCCCTAATACGCCTGCCCATACTATTATTGATGGTTCCGGATGCCCGCTTATTTTCAAAAATCCACCTCCTGTAAAAGTGTATGTTACTGAACAGGATAAGAAAGTGGTTAAAGACGCGGTAGATAACCTGCAATTTGACTTTGATAAAGCCACAATCCGTGCAGTTTCATTTGCTACCCTTAGCAAGCTTGCTCAATTATTAAAAGAAAAAAATCTTAATTTAAGATTATCCGGATATACAGACAACGTTGGGCCAGATGTTGTTAATGTCAGAATATCTACAGAACGTGCCGAAGCCATTAAAAGCTATCTGATAAGCAAGGGTGTAAACCCTTCACATATTGAAGCTAATGGATACGGCAAGATAGACCCAGTAGCGAGCAACAATACAGCCGAAGGGCGTCAGCTTAACCGTAGGGTAGAGTTTGAGCTATATTAATAAACTAACCATAATAAAGGGTACTATTACGCACCCTTTATTATGGTTGATGTTGCCAATTTAATCTTCAAAAAAATCTATTAAAGATCCAAAGTAGGAGTTATCCCATCCTTCTGCTAAATCGTCATATTCTGTATCGGGTATATTGGTATGTCTTAATTCTACCGATGTTCCTGATTTATCAGGGTGTAGCTTAATAGTAACAATAGAAGGTTCGGGGTGCCCGTCGAAATACCATTGTTGTACTATTTTTTTATCCTGTTCAAACTCCAGGTTTTTACCCACTATGCTTCCTTCCCACATGGAAAACTCTGAGTTGGGCTCAGTTGACATTTCAGCAGCTTCACCTGTCCATAGCTCTATGGTAGCCGGAATTGTCAAAGCCAGGTATATTTCGCCGGGAGTAGCCGGCACATAGTAGTATTTTTTAAAATCTTTCACGTGTGCAATTTACTTTATTTATCAAATTTTAATAAATAACCTATTAAAATTATAAATTTCTAATACAATATGTATGTTATTTAACTCATTAACCATTTGATTTAAAAAGTTAGTAATTGCAATTTGTAAAATATCAAACTTTTAGCTTTTTAAAATCATTCGTAATATAACTAACTGAATTGTAGTTGATTATTCGGGTGTTTTATAAATTAAAACATTTGTATATACCTTTTTATAGTCATCCTTTTTATTTAATGGCATTAATGTTGCCCAATGAGCATAATGTTTATTAAAAAACAGTAACCTAAAATATTATTATTATGAAACCAATTTTTAAAAAAGCTTCTTTCCTGTTTACCGGAGTTATACTGGGAAGCAGCGTATTAGCCCAAACTCCAGATACCAGTTATATAAAGCCATTTTCAGGCAGTGACGCATTTAGAACATGGTCTATTGGAGTAAATGGGGGTTTATTAACTCCTTATACTATTTTCAGAGGAAGAGAAGATTTTCTTCATCCGAAGGCGGAGTTTGGTTACGGCGTATTTATTAAAGATCAGATAATCCCTTCTTTTGGCATTCAGGCTAATTTCTTAAAAGGCAATGTTTCTGCTAACAATTCAGCATCAGGCGCTTTTGCAAGCTATAAAACAGATTTAAAATATGCTGTAGATATAAGCGGAAGTTTTACTTTGGCAAATATTAGCTGGATGCATAAAAAGGATGTAATACAGCCTTATTTAACGGCTGGTTTTGGTTTATCTGCTTACCAACCTACATTTACCTCTGCTACCGGAGTTACTACTACCGTTGATCACAACATTAAAAACGGTTATATTCCTGTTGGTATAGGCCTTAAAATTAATTTGACACCTGACGTTAATTTAGATTTAGGCTACCAGGTTAATTTTGTAGATGGTGATAACTTAGATGGCTATAATTATGGAACAACTAACGATAAGTTTTCTTATGCACATGCCGGACTGGAATTTGCATTGGGCAGCCGTAAAAAACCACAATTAGCTACACATAACCCTGTAGCATCAATGCGCTCAGAATATTTAATGGATGAGCAACGGTTACAACTACAGGCCGATGCCGAAAAAACCAACAATGAGCAGTTAAGAAGAGATTTAGACGCTACCAGAAATGACTTGAATGCTACTAAAAATGACCTTAAGAAATTTACAGTTGATAGTGATGGTGACGGTGTTCCTGATTTCTTCGACAAGTGTCCTAACACACCTTCAGGAACTAAGGTAGATGGTTCAGGTTGTCCGCTTCCTGTTAACAAACCCAACAATGTGAAGGTTTATGTAACAGAACAAGACAGGGCAATTGTTAAAGAAGCAATAAGAAACCTGGAATTTGATTTTGGGAAAGCCACTATACGTGAACATTCATTCCCAAGCTTACAAAAGGTTGCTCAATTATTAGTTGAAAAAGGCTTTAGTTTAAAACTTGCAGGTTATACCGACAATGTTGGTTCTGTATCAGCTAACCTTAGATTATCTAAAGACCGTGCAGAAGCTGTAAAAACTTATATAGTAAGCCAGGGAGCTGATGCATCACATATCCAGGCTGAAGGTTATGGAAAATCTCATCCAATTGCAAGTAATAAAACTGCAAAAGGACGTCAGATTAACCGCCGTGTAGAGTTTACTTTATTTTAAAATAAATAAGCAATAACAATTAGAAAGCCGCTCAATTCCGAGCGGCTTTTTTTGTTGAGCCTTTATAGGTATTTTAAAACCTATTGATATCATTACTGTTACCTCATCAACATGCAAAAAATAGTATTAATTCGTCATGGCGAGAGTGTTTGGAACGTGGAAAACCGTTTTACCGGGTGGACAGATGCAGACCTTTCAGCTGAAGGATGCCGGCAGGCAAAAAGGGCGGGGCAGTTGTTAAAAAAATACGACTATAATTTTGATGCAGGATTTTGCTCGGTCTTAAAAAGGTCAATTAAAACATTGCATATTGTATTAGAAGAACTGGATCATTTATGGATACCGGTACAAAAATCATGGCGTTTAAATGAGCGTTTTTATGGTGCCTTGCAGGGATTAAATAAGGCTGAAACCATTTCAAAATATGGTGAGGCACAGGTTCAGAAATGGCGCCGCGACCCTAATGAAGACCCGCCACCAATAACCAGGGATGATGAACTATACCCCGGGCATGACCTACGCTATAAAGACCTTACTGAACGCGAGTTGCCTTTGACCGAAAACTTACGCCAAACAATGGACCGTGTTTTGCCATTTTGGAACGAGGTTATAGTGCCCGAAATACGCAAAGGCCAAAAAGTGATCATCTGCGCACATGGCAATAGCTTAAGAGCATTGATAAAATACATTGATAACCTTAATGACGAAGAAGTAACCCAACTCGAAATCCCCACTGCCGTTCCATGGGTTTATGAGCTGGATGAAGGGTTAAACCGGATAAGACACTATTATTTAGCGTGATTTTTTAGTTAAGGCAAAAGGCCAAAGATTTTTGTTATAGCTTTTTGCCTTTCACCTACCAAATTTTTACCCTTTTATTAGGGTCAAGCCACATTTTATCTCCTTTTTTAATGTGGAAGGCTTCATAAAACTCAGGCACATCAGTAAAAGGGCCATTTACACGCATAAATGCGGGCGAATGTTCATTAGTTAATATTTGACTCGACAGTGATTCTTTTCTATCCTGATCCAGCCATCCTAAAGCATAACCCAAAAAGAAACGCTGTAATGGTGTTAACCCGTTAATGGGTTTGCCTTCTTTATACTGATCTGTTTTCTTAAATGCGTCAAGACCGATAACAATACCACCCAGGTCGGCAATATTTTCGCCTTGTGTAGCTTTTCCGTTTACATGCAAGCCGTAAATACTATAACCATTAAACTGGTCTATTAGCATTTGTGCGCGTTTAGTAAACTTAACTGAATCTTCCGGTGTCCACCATTCTTTTAAATTTCCCTTTGCATTAAACTGCCGACCCTGATCATCAAACCCATGGGTCATTTCATGCCCAATGGTTGAAGCAGCTGCATAACCATATACCACAGCGTCGTCAACATATTCATCTTTAACCCCGGGAATCATGAACTGTGCTGCCGGCAATACAATTTCATTGTTAGATGGATTATAGTAAGCATTATAAGTTTGGGGTGTCATATCCCATTCTGTCCGGTCAACCGGTTTGCCTAATTTATTGGCCTCAAACCGGTGCCAAAAAGTATTCACGTTTATCACATTTAAAACATACGGACCGCGACTAATAGTTAGGGTTGAGAAATCTTTCCACTTATCAGGATAACCCACTTTAGGTGTTACTTTAGCCAGTTTATCATATGCCTTTTGCTTGGTTTGATTGCTCATCCAATCCAATTTTTCAATATGCTCCTTAAAGCTTAAACGCATAGCTTCTACCAGCTTTACATAACGTTCTTTAGTCTTTTCAGGGAAGTATTCTTTAACAAACAATTGTCCGAGCAATTCGCCCATTAAGCTGTTTTCCGAATCCAATACTCTTTTCCAGCGCGGAAGCTGTGCCTTACGGCCAGCCAATACCGTTCCGTAAAAACGGAAGCTTTCATCATTAAATGATTTGCTTAAGCAAGGACTAAATTCTGTTATCACGTTTTTCCGCAGGTAAACTTTCCAATCATCAATAGGATAGGTTTTAAGCGCTTTGCTTACCGCCCTGTAATATTCCGGCTGTCCAACAATTACGGTATCTACATTTTTAAAATCCATTTTCTCAAACAGCGACTTCCAGTTAATATCCGGTACCAGTTTGCTTAGTCCTGCCAAAGGCATTTTATGGTAGTTTTTATAAGGATCGCGCAGGTCCTGCAGCTTTCTTGAGCTATCGGCCAAAAATGTTTCGAGGCTATATACTTTTTTAGTAGCTCCAGAAGCTGTGGCCGCATTTAAGCCTGCCAGTTTAAATAATACAGGTAAATGTGTTTGCTGATAATCCGTACGTATAGCAACGCTATGCTCATCTTTATTAAAATAGTAATCCCGGTTAGGAAGCCCAATGCCAGA
>JAQBOY010000334.1 GCA_028287805.1 Mucilaginibacter sp. | reverse complement strand
GTCTTTATGCTCATTTTAAAATCCTCAGCTTGATATTTACAGCAACCTGCCAAATCAAAACTGCTAACTAAAAAAGTTTATTATTTTTACCCCGTCATTATATATTTTTACCCCATCATTATATATTATTATAAACCACGGCAACCTATGATAATTATTAAAAACTATACCGAATTTGAAAGCTACCTGGGTAAGGATATTGGTGTATCTGGCTGGCATATTATTGATCAGGATCAAATAAATAAGTTTGCCGAAGCTACTATAGATCATCAATGGATACACACCGACCCCGAAAGGGCTCAAAATGAAGGCCCTTTTAAGGCCACTATTGCACATGGTTATTTAACCGTATCGCTGCTGCCCTATTTCTGGCACCAGATTGCTGATGTACAAAATCTTAAAATGCAGATCAATTATAGCATTGAAAATATCAGGTTTGCACAACCGGTAAAAGTTGATAGCCGTGTCCGGCTTAAAGCGAAGCTGGTAGCCATAGTTAATTTAAGGGGTATAACGAAAGCAACCATAGGTGTTGAAATGGAAATTGAGGGTGAAAAAAAACCAGCCTATAGCGGTGAGGTTGTTTTTCTATATCATTTTAATGGGTAGAGGTTGTTTGAACCAGGACTTTTAGGATTGTAGGATGGCAGGATTAATAATTAATTAAACTATGTCATTGCGAAAACCGGCCGGGCAAATAGAATGGGGTTTGAAGCAATCTCGTCGGTAGTACACGCTGATTTATATTGAAAAGCAAGCCGTAGAGGTTGTCTGAACCAGGACTTTTAGGATGGCAGGATTAATAATTAATTAAACTGTGTCATTGCGAAAATCGGCCGGGGCAAATAGAGTGGAGTTTGAAGCAATCTCGTCGGTAATTTAATACAGCTTTTGCAATTTAAATTCGCCTTTGTTTTTTTTATAATACTCGTAGGATTTTTTGATGTAGCGTACTAAGTCATAATCACTCCATACCTTTATATCCTCATATGCGGGAGTAAAAGCATCCATAAATGCTTTTACTTCTTTTTCGTCAGTTACGCCGGTAACTTTTTTCACTAACGCTGCTGTATATTTTTTACCAACTTCAATATGCTCCACCTCTTCCCTGGTGTGCTCCTGAAAGCGGCGCGCACGGTTTGGCGCCTGTCCAAAAAGTTCATATAAACCGGTTAAAGGAGAACTTATTACTGACCATGTTGACGGGTTTAAAGTATAATAGCCACCCTGATTTTTGTATAACTTCATCATATCATTTATCTCCTGCTTTTTGCTTTGTTCCTTTATGGATACCTCATTAAGCAATATAACGGGCTGCAAATAAATATTTACATCAGCCATGCTATAAACAACAAATATTTGTGAAGCATAATCAATCTTTTTAAACAATAAGGTATCCCCTGTTTTTGCCGGCATTTGAAATCCACCCAGTTCATCGCTTATCCTAACGGCTTGGGTACTTAAATTAGTTATCAATACTTGTGCTACTCTTTCGGGCGAGCTTTTTTTATATACCACTCCTTTTACAGTAAATAATTGCTGAGCTGTTGCTTGTAAGGTAAAACAATAAAGGAAAGTTATTAATAGCGCGCAGCGGAAATACATCGGAGTTTATTAGGGTTGTAAATTTAAATAATAATTTTTAGGCTAAATGTAAAAAAGTGTTAATGTTAGCGATTGAAGGTTGGCTAATCACTATCTCTAATCACCAAATCACTAAAAATATTATCTTTGCACATGATAAAATCCATGACAGGGTATGGAATTGCCAGTTTTGATTCCGGTAACACCAAATATACCGTTGAAATCAAATCCCTGAACAGTAAATTCCTTGAACTATCGTTAAGATTGCCCAAAATTTTTTCGGAAAAGGAATTTCAATTACGTAATGAGTGCAGCAAGCAAATAGAGCGTGGAAAAGTAAACCTATCTATTAACGTTGAACAATCAAACTCAACTGTAAAGGCGGCAGGAATAGATACCGAACTACTAAAACATTATTATGCACAGTTAAAAACGGTTAGTGAGGCTTTAAATGAGCCTGCACATAATTTACTTCAACTGGCGCTTGGCTTACCAGAAGTGGTAAAGTACGATGAGGAGACTATTTCGGAAGAAGAGTGGAAAGTTGTTGAAAAAACATTTCAGCAGGCATTAGCCGCATTTCAACAGTTTAGAAGCGATGAAGGCAATGTACTGGAGCAGGATATTAAATATCGCATTGATGTTATACTGCAAAACCTCAAATTGGTTGAAATAGAAGAACCGAAGCGCGTACCGGTTATCCGCGAACGTTTAAATCAATTTTTAAGTGAGGCGGTTGGTCGTGAGTCTATAGATCAGAACAGGTTTGAGCAGGAACTGATTTATTATATTGATAAGCTGGATATTACCGAAGAAAAGATCCGTTTAAAAAGCCATTGCGATTATTTTATTGAAACCTTGAAAAACGCGGATGCTAATGGCAAAAAACTGGGCTTTATATCGCAGGAAATCGGTCGCGAAATAAATACTTTAGGTTCAAAGGCAAACGATGCCAATATGCAAAAATTGGTGGTGGGGATGAAAGAAGAACTTGAAAAAATAAAAGAACAATTACTAAATGTATTATAGTCAATAGTCATTGGCCATTTAGTCATTATGTTATTGCATGTGACTACACAAGCAACCAATGACCAATGACCATGACTTAATGACTAATGACTAACGAAGGTAAACTCATCATATTTTCTGCACCATCAGGAGCCGGTAAAACTACTATTGTTCATCATCTCCTTTCAAAGATTCCTGAATTGGAATTTTCTATTTCGGCAACTACACGGCCTGCCAGGGGTGATGAAAAAGATGGCCTTGACTACTATTTTATATCAAAGGAGGACTTTTTACACCGTATTGCTAAAAAACAATTTGTTGAGTTTGAAGAAGTTTACAGCGGCACATTCTATGGTACTTTGCGTACAGAAATTGAACGTATATGGAAGCTTGGCAAAACGGTAATATTTGATATTGATGTGGAAGGTGGCTTGCACCTTAAGCGGAAATATGGCGAACAGGCGCTGGCTATATTTGTGCAACCCCCATCATTAGAAGTGCTGATAGAACGATTAACCGGCAGAGGTACAGACAGTGGTGAAAAATTAAAGGAGCGTTTTATTAAAGCCGCCAAGGAATTGGATTATGCACCCAAATTTGATATTATCCTTAAAAATCACGATCTTGAAACGGCTTGTAAAGAGGCGGAAAAATTGGTTAAAGATTTTCTGAAAAGCTAATATGTTCATAGTCGATGATCATAGTTCCAAGTTGAGCTATTCATCATCAAAATGTACAGTAACAATATCCATGAACTATTAACTATGAACTAAAAAATGAAAATAGGCTTACTATTCGGTTCATTTAATCCTATACATATCGGCCACTTAATCATAGCCAATTACCTGGCTAACCATACCGATCTTGATAAAGTTTGGCTGGTGGTATCGCCCCAAAATCCCTTAAAAAAGTATGTTGACCTGATCAATACTTATGATCGCCTGGAAATGGCCCGGCTGGCTACTGATAATGCGGCTAACATACAAGTAAGTGATGTGGAATTAAAACTTCCCCAACCTTCTTACACTATTGATACGCTAACCCATTTAAAAGAAAAATATCCTGAACATGAATTTGCGTTAATTATGGGTTCAGATAACCTGGTATCGTTACCTAAATGGAAAAACTATAAGCTGATCTTACGCGATTACCGCATTTATGTTTATCCCCGTCCTGGCTATGAAAATGCTGAACTGGCCTCTCACCCTTCAGTTACTATAACCATGACTCCCCTAATGGAGTTGTCTGCAACTTTTATCCGGAAATCATTAGCTGAAAAAAAGAATGTACAATATTTTGTACCTGATCCGGTTTTGAAATTTATTGAAAGCAAAAGTTTGTACGCGAGGTAATTTAAAGTGAAAGCAAAAATGGATATAAAAATTAAAAGGCTCATTACGAGCCTTTTAATTTTACAAACTATTAATCCACTTTACCAGCTCTTCCCGGCTTTTACCGGTTTTTTTCTGCAGTTTTCCTAACAGTTCATCATCCTTTCCTTCTTCGCGTACCAAATCATCATCGGTAATATCGCCATATGCTTGTTTTATTTTCCCCTTCAGCTCATTCCAGCCGCCTTTTAACTCTAACTTGTCCATGGTAATTTAATTTAGATAAATACTTTTTTATCGTAACAACATCCATAAACGCCATATAGTTTTTAAATTAAACCTTATCGCTATTAATTATCGGATTAGTTAATTTAAAAATGGGGAAATATGAACTTTAACAATGGTTTATACAGATGTATAACTTCCCATAAAACCGTTCAATTTTTTCACTCTTTTATTGTAAAAATTTCTTTACAAAACATTTGAAATAAATGTATTTATTAGTTAACTTAGTATAAGCAATTATTACACCCAATAATTAAATAGAGAACATCATGAAAAAGACAGCTACAACAGATCTTCAATCCGTTAAGATCGAAATCGTTAAGATAGAAATGCAGTCCCATCAAATGCCTTTTCAAAAATCATATCGTAAAATTATTGACCATTCACATGGACGTGTTAATAAAAGCCCCTTTGGCATTAACCACGAGCCTGGAACTTTTTAATAAATAACAGGGTAAGATATATTTTTAATTATTATAGTTGAGAACACACTACATCTCACTAAGTGAGATAGAATATTTTGTGTATTAAACAAAGAATAGACAGCATAGTTACGTTCCGCAAAACGGACGATAACTATGTTACTACTTTTCAAATCTATTTTAACCGACCAATACCAAATTGATCTCCAGCCCTTATGGGTTTATTGCCTTCAAAATCTACCTCAACCATTTTTTCGCTGCCTACGCTATTATAAGATTCATCTTTCAGCGTAGTGAGTATTTTACGGGTTTTTACGTCTATCACTTCTCCGCTTGATGGGTAAGCATACCTGCCATCTAAACTAAAAGTAATCCAACCCGGCATATCCTGACATGTGATAGTGGTTAACTGCTGGTAAGGCTCATTTGCATTAAAAACATGCAAACGCATATTGAACCCGTCACATACCCAAAGTTCTTTTTCATCAGGGGTAAGTCCGATACCGTGACTGGGGTTACCATGGCGCCTTACCGGGCCCCTTGTCCAACCTTCTACTACTACGCGGGCCAGCTTTTTGCCGCTTTTAATATCACCTACTTCAAACCCAAGCAAACTATCTATAGTAACATATACGCGGGTTTCCTTACCATTAATAGTCAGCGGACGGATAAAGTTACCAAACGGACCAACTTTATTAGTGACGGTATTGGTTTTAGTATCTGCTATTTTTACCCATGGAGAAGCCAGATCGCCCAGGTAAACATGCTCGCCCGATAAACCATATATGGTATTGTGCGCCCTGTTAAAACCATCTATTTTTTTAATAACACCGCCTGTTTTACAATCAACAACATTCCATATTCTACCTTCAAAGGATGGCAGGTACATGGTTAAGCCATCCGGCGATATAGAAAGCCTGTCGGCACCACCCTCTATAGTTTTTTCCCATACAATTTGCCCGGTAGCAAGGTCAATACGTTGAAGTGTTTCAATAGTACTGATATAAATACTGTTAAGTGGTACGCTTACCGCAATACCTTTAACATTTGATGGCCTTTTATCAGGATGATAACCACGTGTTTCAATACGTTTTACAAACTTATGGTTGTTATCCATATCAAATACTAATAAACCATGCCCGCCATAACCCAGGTAATCGCGGATACCGGGTACAGCAACATATAAATAATGCTTTTCAGTATCAGCTTTTTTAGTGGATGAACGATGATGTTTAGGCAATATCCCGGCAGATGTAAATAATACAATTACTACAGATAATATTAAAACAATAACGGTGGTTATTCTTGTTCGCATGGCTATAATGGTTAATAGTTGGTTACAGTATCAGCAAGTAATTGCTAATTAAATATTAGTAGGATATATTTAACCAAACATAATAAGTCCTTTGCAAAACTACAATAGCTAAACACACAAGTATGTACCTAAAATAAAGGCTTCAAAATGTTCCGTATTTAATTACTCCAATAAAAAGGAATAAGAAATAAATTGATGATGATGAGCAAATGAAACGGGAATATCAAGCAGCATATCCCCCTGTAAAACGACCGGATAGCCTGAAAGGCTTTTTTCTATTTTAAGTTCATCCACAGCTAAAACTGATTTTAACTTCTTTAGTAGAAATAATCTTACCTGCGTTGATTGGTTAATATAATCGGGGGTATCAATATATTGAATGCCCCAATAAACACCATTAAAATTTAGAGAAGAGCTTACTACCGAAGCAATAAATTCAGTATCCACTTTTGATCTGAAATACAGGTTTTGAGACCCATATAAAACCTCACCGGTATAAAAGTCCTCAATTGCATGATCACTTTCCCAAACCTTACCGTTTAAGCCAAAAACTGGTTGAGTAAGGGGTGTATTTATATTTTTAATTTTGATTTTGGTTGGTGAAAAGACAAGTCCGGCATCTGCTCTTTTCAGGTATTTATATACAGATTCTTTTACAGACCATAGCAGCCATATATAGCATTCAAAGGTAACAGCCGCAAATTGCGGCTGTTGATAAAGTTCTTGTTCTGTAACAGTAATAAATTTAGAATAAAAAACGGGCGAATTGGTGCGTTGAATATCAATAGTTTTTAAAGCTACAATATCATTGCCGGCGCTTTTCACACAGTGCGGTTCAATTTTTCAGAAATTACATCAATACAATTTCCTACGTTATACATCTTTTCGGCAGCATCAAAATCAATTTCAATATTATATTGTGATTCTGCATCTATAATAATATCAACTAAATTGGCCGAATTAATCTTTAAATCTTTTATCAGGTCCGTATCTTCATTTATCCCATCCAGCATCGCTTTATTTTCCGTGTATGGGGCAAGCACCTTTTTTAGCTCACTTAAAATAGTTGTTCTATCCATTAGTTATTATATTTTGAAATTATCAAACAGGAATTAACGTCTCCAAAGCCAAAATTAGCTTTTGCTATTACATTAATCTCCCTGTCTACCTTTGTTACCGGTAAATTGTTTGCACCTATCAGTTCTAAAATCTCAGGGTTAGGATCTTCCAGGTTAATATTAGCATGTGCAAAATTATGCTTTATTTGCAATACTGCGGCAACTGCCTCAATTGATCCTGCCGCGCTTAGGCAATGGCCAATCATTGATTTTACCGAATTTACTAATGGGAAATCATCACCTTTTCGTTTTAAAGCCTCTGTCCAGTTTTGAATTTCCAGTTTATCAGCAATGGTAGCGGTCAAATGTCCGCTTACCAGGTCTATAGCTGCCGGGCTTATATTAGCATCTGTTAGTGCATCTTCAATGCATCTGATTACCCCTACTGAACTTGGCGCTGTCATTGTACCGCCATTACGTTGCCCGCCTGAGTTAGTTGATCCACCCAGCACTTCCGCGTAAATGGTTGCTCCCCGTTGTAATGCAAAATCCAGATCTTCCAATACAAAAGCGCCGGCACCCGAACCTGGTACAAAACCACCTGCCGACAAACTCATCGGCCTCGATGCTCGTTCCGGTTGATCGTTAAACTTTCTTGACAATACCCGCATAGAATCAAATCCGCCAAAAACATAACGGTCTACAAATTCGCTGCTGCCTACTACCATTCGCTTAGCCATGCCATATTTAATATATTCATGGCCTATTAATATTGCCTGCGTGCCGGTAGCGCAAGCTGCAGAATTATTAATGATTTTATTACCCAATCCTAAGCGACCTGAAATATAAGCCGTTATACCGCTATTCATGATCTGCTCCACTACACGCGAGCCTAATTTTTTTGATTCTTTGGCATCAACCCGGGTAATGGCATTTTTTATTACATCTGTATCGGCTACGCTGCTTCCAAATACACAACCGGTTTCCCAAAGGGTTTCCTCGCTAACAATGGGATTGCCGGCATCCATCCACGCATCCAGCGCGGCTTTTATGCCATAAGCAATACCCTTGCCTTTTAAACCATATAAAGATGTTTCTGAAATATAGTTATGCAACTGTTCCCACTCAAAATTTGGCTGGCCTGCCACCTGGCAGTTAAATTTCAGTTCTTCATATTCGGGCACATATTTTATACCCGAAATACCATTTTGCAGGGCATGCAAAAAATCAGGTACACCTATGCCATTGGGAGAAACAACTCCTAAACCCGTAATAACAACACGGTTACCCATTCTGCTCCTTTTTTATTGCTGCGTTTTTAATAACGCCCGAAAATGTTCCCTTTGCAATTAATTCTGCGGCCGTATTGTGCATTTCAATTAAACATTTTAGTTTCCCAAAGCGAAAATATAGTTTTTTGGAAGTTACGATAACTTTTTCTTCGGGCAAAACCATTTTATAAAAAGAAACATCAGTTGAAGTTAATAATGGAAATGAGGCTTCATCCATTGTAAAACCATCTTTATCTGCGCCACTAATCATTAAATGTATCCCTAATACCACCAATCCAATTTGCGCCATAATTTCGGTAATGATTACGCCCGGTGTAACCGGGTTCCCCGGAAAATGATCTTCATAAAAAAAAGCATCACTTTTTAAGGTATAGTCACCTACAACTCCGTCAATATCTAATGAGGATATATTATCCACAAATAAAAAGGATGATTTGTAAGGGAGATATTTTAATATATCATTATGCATTTATTCGTTTTAATTGATTGTTTCTCTCTATCGTCACCTATGTCAATTTTGTATACTTAAACGTTATTGTCATTCTGAGTGATAACGAAGAATCTTCTTCAAGTGACATGCGTCGCAAACTTATCCAGCGTAGAAGATCCTTCTCCGCCTTTGGGCGGATCAGGATGACAACCCGAAATGACATGAGGTATTTAATTTACTACCCCTTTAATAACCTACCTGCAATGCTCCCCGCCATCCACATGAATCACAGTGCCGTTTATCCATGCCGCCTCGTCTGTGCATAACAAATAAATAACGTTAGCTACATCTTCCGGTCTGGTCATTCTGCCAAAAGGATTTCTTTTAACTGCTGTTTGTATCAGCCTTTCACTGTCCGGTATCCGCTTTAACGAGGGGGTATCTGTAATACCTGCTTGTATCAGGTTAGTTTTTAGTCCGTATTTGCTCAGCTCAACAGCCATATAAGTGGTTAAGCTTTCCAGCGAGGATTTGGCTATAGATACGGCAGCATAACCTTCCCAATATTTATTTGATCCTTCACTTGTTAAGCCGAGTATCCTTGCATCTTCATGAAAAAAACCTGCTTTTAATAATGCCCGTGTCCAATCCAGCAAACTGGTAGACATGGCATAAGTAGTCAGCTGTATATCATCAATAGAAAGTTCCTCATAACCTTTATCTTCTAAAGTTACTAATGGCTTTAAATTTCCCCTGGCTATGGAATGCAGCAATAATTTGATACTGCGTTTAGGAATAGTTGTCGCTATTTGTTCAATAAATGCTTCCCGGGCGGTAGTATCCAGCGCATTAATATTAAATGGTGTAATAGCTATGGCATTTTCTTCAGCCAGTTTTATAAGCTGTTCTTTAAGTGCTCTTTCTGATGCAGCAGTTTCGCGGTATAGCACGGCTATATTCATACCGTGCGAGGCCAATTTTTGAACTGCCGCGAAGCCAAACCCACTTGAACCGCCCAGTATAATAGCCCAACGATCAGAAAATTGCTTATTATTTGTATGCACTTATATTTATTTAATTACGTAATATATAATTAGTTGTTTTGTTTTAAAAGATTAATGGATATAAATAATTATGCCTGTATGTATTATTATAAAATAATTTGATTTTGCATTATTATTCAGGTTATAATCCATATTTATTAGAATAATTAAAGCATCAAAAGTAAGTGAAATCTAATTAATTTGAGGCGAATACCGGGCGTTAATGTGAAGATTAGCATAAATCTTTATATTTGTGAGATACCAATGAATAGCATATACTATGAAATTAAGAATAATATTTGCCATTGTTTTTATGCTGTATGGTATAAATGTGCAGGCAAAAATTTTGTTGCAAAGGTTTGATAAATCAGCCTTTTATGCTGTTATTAAATCAGGAAATAAGGATGAGATTGATAACGAATTAAACCTGGTAACGGCATCTTCCATAAACGAAAAAGAAGCTTATGAGGGATTTTTATTGATGAGGAAGGCCGGGCTTACCGGTAAAGCTTCAGAAAAATTAAAGCTTTTTAAAGCAGGCCGGATTAAACTGGAAACCGCATTATTAAACGACGACAATAATGCAGAATATCATTTTTTAAGATTGATTATTGAGGAGAAAGCTCCTAAAATAGTGAAGTATCACAATGACCTTGATACAGACAAGCGGATTATCATAAAATCTTATAAAAACCTACCCGAGGTTGTACAGCAAGCCATTATTGATTACAGTAAAAATTCAAAAATATTGCATTCACAAGATTTTTAATTTTTAAAGCATCATGCATAAAAAAGTATTGGCTATTTATTATACGCAATCTGGTCAGTTGGGCGAAATTATAGATAATTTAACTGCTCCGCTTGTAGAAGCAGGCACGTCGGTATCTGTAGAGAAAGTTCGGGTTAAGCTTGCAAAAGACTATCCATTCCCCTGGACAGCAGACCGTTTTTTCAGCGTAATGCCTGATTGTGTTTTGGATGTACCTGCAGAGCTGGAGTCGTTTGAACTAAAGGAACCTGCTTATGACCTGGTTATTTTAGGTTACCAGGCATGGTTCTTATCGCCAAGCATTCCTTTCAATTCATTACTACAGCACCCTGTTTTAAAGGCGGTTTTAAAAAACACGCCGGTAATTACGGTAACCGGAGCCCGCAATATGTGGCTTAATGCGTTTGTAAGAGTAAAAAAATTAATCCGTGCTACCGATGCTAAACTGGTGGGTAATATTGCTTTAGTGGATACTCATCCCAATCCGGTAAGCTTTGTTACCATTTTTCATTGGATGCTGCATGGAAAAAAAGATCGGTATCTAAACATTTTCCCCCCTCCCGGTGTTTCAGCTGCAGATATTGCGCATACCAAAGTATTTGGCGAGAGTGTTTTAACTCACCTTGAAACAGGTAACTGGAATGGTTTGCAGGATGAGCTTGACGATAAAAAAGCCGTGGTATTGAACTATAACTTAATGATCATTGAATCGGTAGCTGGTAAAATATTTTCAGCCTGGGCTAATTTTATCTCTAAAAGAAAAAATAAATCTCCTTGGCTTAAATTATTTAAATATTACCTTTTAATTGCTTTTTTTGTAGGCGCGCCAATTGTTTTAACCATTGATGCTATATTTTTCAGGTTTTTTTCGCCCAAGCGTATCAGGGCAAAAAAACAATACTATTTAAACTTAAATTAGCTATGTCCGTTTATATAAATAATACAGCTGTTTTTTTACCTAATGAGCCAGTACCTAATGATGATATGGAGCTGTACCTTGGCTATATTAATGATAAGCCTTCCAAATCTAAAAATATCGTATTGCGTAATAATGGTATCATAAACCGGTATTATGCTTTAGCAAAAGGGGGCAAATCTACCCATACCAACGCGCAAATGACCGCGCTGGCTGTAAAGGCATTGTTTAATAACAATGCCGAGGAGATAAAAAAAATGGAATTATTATCCTGCGGAACATCTTCGCCCGACCAGATGATGCCCAGCCATGGTGTAATGACCCACGGCTGGCTGCCTGAGGCGGAAGCTATTGAGGTGGTTTCGCCTTCGGGTGTATGCTGCGCCGGTATGCATGCTTTAAAATATGCTTACATGGCTATTAAAACAGGCGATGTTAAGCTGGCCGTTGCAACAGGATCTGAACGGTTTTCGGGCTTGTTAACATCGGATGTTTTTGAGGAAGAGGCCCAGAAATTAAAAGAACTGACCGACAATCCTTATATCGCCTTCCAAAAAGATTTTTTAAGGTGGATGCTATCTGACGGGGCTTCGGCATTTTTAATGACCGATAAGCCAAATGAAACCGGTATCAGCCTGAAAATTGAATGGATTGAAGGCGTTTCTTATGCCAACGAAATGGAAACCTGCATGTATATGGGTGGTGATAAGCAGGCGGATGGCACATTAAAAGGATTTATGGATTATACGCCGGAAGAGATCATGACCAAATCTATCTTTAGCGTTAAACAGGATATCAGTTTATTAAGCGATAATATTGTACCGCTGGGTGGCAAAAAGATAAAAGAGATATTTGACCGGAAAGGACTTACAGCAAAAGACATTGATCATTTTTTACCGCATATTTCCAGTAATTTTTTCAAAAGTAAAATTTATGACCTGGTAGAGATCTATGGCGGAGGTATCCCTTATGAAAAATGGTTCATCAATTTATATACCGTTGGTAACGTGGGCGCTGCATCTGTTTATTTGATGATAGATGAGCTTTTTCATAGCGGTAAATTGAAAAAAGGTGAAAAGATACTATTGCTTGTACCGGAAAGTTCCAGGTTCTCCTACATGTATGCCTTGCTAACGGTTTGTTAAATCGTTCACCTTTCAAAATTCGTAATTATGAAGAAAGAGGATGTTCCGCAGGATTTAAGCGCTTTGGGTAAGATAACCAAGGAGGTTTGCTATGCTACGGACAGCTCCGGTAAGTATGTTGCGGAGCTAAGTCAGGGATGGGATGTTAAAATAACTGCACTTGATACTGCATGGAAAGATATTGAAGGCAAGGTTGCCGCCGCAAGGCAAAAGGTTTTAAATAACGAAGCAAGCCCATTGTTGTTTTTTATGGAGTTGGGGATAATGGATATCAGCCTGCTGGCAGATTATACCGGGTTTTGGAAATGGCAGATAAAAAGACATTTAAAACCTGAGGTTTTTAAAAAATTATCTGATAAAAAATTACAGCGCTATGCTGAAGTTTTTAATGTGAACGTGGAACAACTGAAAAATATGCAGGTTAATGGAGCTTAATTTTAATCATATACAAGCTGCACATTGCGAAAATGGTGTTACTACAAGCTTGTTGAAAAATATAGGCGTTCAACAAATTACCGAGCCACTGGCCTTTGGTATTGGCGCGGGATTATTTTTTGTTTACGTCCCTTTTATAAAAATAAATAACGGACCGGCAATTGCCTTCCGCACTTTGCCCGGGCTTATATTTAAAAGAACCTGCAAAGCCTTAAACATTCCGGTTATACGCAAAAAATTTAGTTCGAGAGAAAAGGCGGAAGCTTTTTTAAAAGACCGCCTTACCGAAGGATTTCCGGTTGGGTGCCAGGTTGGTGTTTATTATCTTACTTACTTTCCAAAGGAATATCGCTTCCACTTTAATGCGCATAATATAATTGTTTATGGGCAAGAAGAAGACAATTACCTGATAAGCGACCCGGTTATGGAAACACCAACAACCTTAACCAGTTACGAATTGGAACGTGTGCGATTTGCCAAAGGCGCGCTTGCTCCAAAGGGCCAGTTATATTACCCGGTAAAAGGAAAACCTGTTACAGACGAACAAATAAAACGGGCCATAAAAAGTGGCATTGAAAAAAATGTACGTAATATGCTGTCTATTCCCGGACCAATTGCGGGGGTAAGTGGAATAAGGTATACCGGCAATAAAATAAAAAAATGGCGCGATAAGCTCGGCACAAAACAAGCGGGCTTATACCTGGCACAATTGGTGCGTATGCAGGAAGAAATAGGCACGGGCGGCGGCGGATTCAGGTATATTTACGCGGCATTTTTGCAAGAGGCATATGCCTATCACCAAATGGATGAATTGCTGGAAATTTCTAAACAGTTTACCCAATCCGGCGATTTATGGCGTACGGCAGCCATACAAGCGGCAGGTATTTATAAAGGCCGGATTGGCAGCCAGGAAGATTTTAATGCGATGGGCAACTATTTACTTGAAATTGCCGAAATAGAGAAAGAAGCTTTTACGGCACTAAAAAAATTAAAATGGCATTAACGGATCCTTTCGCGGTAAATATTACAGATATGGGATTCCGGTACCCGGATAATGATGAGGTGTCATTTTCTAAGTTTAATTTAAAGATTGCTAAAGGTGAACGGTTTGGTTTGTTTGGGCCCAATGGTGCAGGCAAAACTACCTTAATGAACCTGATGACCGGTGTATTACCCGTTGATGAAGGCAACATTACCATATTAGGTTATGAAACGGGCAAACAAAAGAACGGGGTAAATAAGCTATTTGGGTTTGTGCCCCAGGATTTTTCTTTTTACCAGGAATTATCACCCGCTGAGAACCTGGAGTTTTTTGGTGCCTGGTCTGGCCTAACCAAACAGGAAATTAAACATCGTACAGACGAACTATTGCAGATATTAGGATTAGATGATGTACGGGATAAACAGGTGCAAAAATTTTCAGGTGGAATGAAAAGGCGGGTTAACCTGGCCATAGGCGTAATACATAACCCAGCCATTTTATTTTTAGATGAGCCTACAGTAGGTGTTGACGTGCAAACCAGGCATGCCATTATTGATTATTTACAAGAACTGAACAAGAGCGGAACCACTTTAGTTTACACCTCGCATCAGTTAAACGAGGCCGAGGGGTTATGTGAACAAGTGGCTTTACTGGATGATGGGCACATCATTACACAGGGCAATATGAATACCTTATTAAAAGAACATAGCTATGACAGTCTGGAAGCTTTATTTATAAACCTAACGGGTAAGGAGTTAAGAGATTGATGTTTAAACTTTGGGCAACAATAAGAAAGGACATACGGGTTCTGCTTCGTGATAAGGTGGGTATATCCTTAATGTTTGTTATGCCTATTATTTTGGTTGTAGTGGTAACCAGCATACAAAACAGCACGTTTCAGTTGGTCAGTAAAAATAGGTTACCTATTTTAATCTGTAATAAAGATACCGGGCAATCCGGTATACAGATGATAAAAGCTATAAGTGCAATAGGCATGTTCAAAGTGTCTCAAATACCTAAAAACGAAAACAAAATAGCTAACGCTATGCAAAATACGGATGCCATGCTGAGTATTGTTATTCCGGCAAATTTTTCGGCAAAAGTATCAGCTAAATCAAAAAGTGTGGCGGGCAAGGCTTTAACCAGTTTTGGCCTTCAGGGCGATACGCTAAAAAATCAGGTGGGTGA
>JAQBOY010000314.1 GCA_028287805.1 Mucilaginibacter sp. | reverse complement strand
TATTGCATATTTATAAATGCTTCAAAAGTATCGGGCGTTAATTTCTCCGCTAATACCTTTTGTTTAAATTGTTCGGTAATAATTTTTACAATATCAAAATGCCTTTGCTCATGATTTAAAGCATAATCATCCCTGCCTGAATAATTGGCCCAGCAGGCGCTTTTGGGTACATAAGCTTTCATGGCAAGATGAACATTAATGGTCCCTTTAATAATTTCAGCCTGGTAATTATAACCTATGCTGGGCATTACCTCGGCCTCTACGTTACCCCGGGGGGTAAATTTAGATTGAAAATCATCCCAGGTTAATGGCCGGTGGGCCGAATAGTAAATGGTATCACCTTCGGGTTGTTCAGTATAGTTAGTAAAGCTGATTTGCACATTTTTTGCCAGTTTCCGGTTAAAATCAACGTTAGCTTTCATCCAGTCATTAAAATAAACCAGGCTATTTTTCAAAATACTGCGCACATGTGGTTCAATGGAAGTTGTATTATTTCCATACCTGGTATAATGTAAGCCACCATGATAATCAACCAAATGTTCTACCCCGTAATCTTTTTGTAAACCAAAAGATAAAAATAACCTAATATGGCCATCAACGCTACCATTTGACATGTTAGCTTCCGTAAGTTTAAATTCTTTTAGTTTGATTATTACCGGCCTTAAAGATTGATCTTTTGACAGGTTATGTTCAATAAACCGGCCAATAGCCACAGCTGCGCCTCCCTGCAAATCAGTTGCCTGTATTAGCGGTTTATTGGCCTGTTCATGTATAACTATTTGGGCTATCGTGTTTTTATCAACACGTTCATCAGTTACCCCTGCAATATAATACTCCCCCGGTTTAAACGGCATCGGTTCGTCTGATAAAACAATTGGGCCATTAGTTTTATAGGATGTTAACGCAATACAGATAAACAGGAATAAAAGGTGGTTAATAGCTTTCTTAAAAAATCTCTGTCGCATACTCACTAAATAACGTTTGGTATTACACGGTAGTATAGCAAAGTTAACCAATAATTAACATTATGCAGTTGCTAAAAACAAGAGGTGTTTCCGCTGTTTAGTGAGGCGTTTAGTTAATGACCTTGCTGTTCTACAGCAAGCCGAAGAGAGTCGTCAAGCCTGGCAAATACAGGTGAGTAAATAGCTTATCATTATAATTAAACAACAACCTTTTGTACTGATCCTGGCAATGTTTTTACTTTACCAAAATGAGGGCAATTACAGTTTTTATGAAAAATTCCGCAAGAGGAAAAGCATATCACTAAAATTAGTAACAATAAGATGAGTTTATTTTTTAATATTAACATATTGAGTTGCATTAATTGTAAATCCTATACTAAAAACACCCATGCCAATGCCTATAATATCTGCAAACAGATCATTCCATTCGCCACTGCGCCAGGTGAAAATATATAATTGTAATATTTCTATTATGCCTCCAAATATAATGGCATACAAAGTTATTAAGAATGCATTCGCGAAAGTAAAGTTTGCTATTCCACTTTTTTTAATAAAGCCATAACAACAAAAAACAACAAAAACTAAAAAGAACCCGCAATGTGTTAGTTTATCAAAACCAGGAAAGAACATAGACGAATGGGATACTTTACTTAAGTTTATACTGCACATGATAAAAATAAATAAGGCCCACAAAATAGCGGGCCCATAATATTTAAATGCCATTTTCATTAAGCACCAATTATCGCCATATATTCTTCTGCCGATAATAAGGCATCCGCATCAGCCATATCCGCTAAACTTATTTTCACCATCCAACCATCACCGTAAGGATCGGTATTAACCAGCTCAGGCTGGCTGTCCAGCAGAGGGTTTGTTTCAATAATGGTACCAGTAACCGGCATAAACAAATCAGATACTGTTTTAACAGCTTCAACTGTTCCAAAAACTTGTTCTTTGCTTACTTCCTTACCTGCTGCTGTAATATCTACATACACAATATCTCCTAATTCGCGTTGAGCAAATTCGGTAATGCCTATGTATGCATTATTATCTTCTATCCGTATCCACTCGTGGTCTTTTGTGTACTTTAATTCAGCAGGAAAACCCATATTGATGTATTTTAGTGTGTGTAAAAATAATAAAACTTTAAGTTAACGCATAAGTTAACCACTTTAAAACTTATATTAGACTTGGTAAATTATTTAACGGAATAAATTTTGATGTTTGTTAGTAAATTTAATAGCCGATGAAAAAACTAAGGTTAATTAGTTTTACCCTGTTTGTAATAGCATCACAAGCCTGTAATGGCGGCATGAATAATGATGCTCAACTTATAAGGAAAGACACTTTAAAAACAAGTGTTCCGATAGATAAAAATGATGCTCAATTCGCTATTGAGGCATCAATTAAAAGTATGGCAGAGGTTGAATTGGGAAAACTGGCCATAAAAAATGGGGTAGACAAAAGGGTGAAAAATTTTGGCGCGATGCTGATCAAAGATCATATTAAAGCCGACCGTAAATTACGGACAATTGCAAAGATCAAAAAAATTTCGCTGCCAGATTCTATTGATGCTAAGGAGCAACTAAGTATAATTAAGCTCAGCAAAAGCTATGGTAAAACCTTTGATACAGCTTTTATGAATGATATGGTGAAGCATCATGAAAATGATATCAGGATGTATACAGAAGCCACCAAAGAACTAATGGACCCCGATTTACGGGTGTTTGCTAATAAAAACCTGCTTGTTTTAAAAAGGCATTTAGATGCTGTAAATGTTATAAAGGGTAGCATGAAATAAATGTTTCCTCAACGCTTACCATAATATTTTAAGCTGATGCCACTCTGATTATGGCAAGGCTTTGTTATTATTGGTTAAGGGTTTTATGACATTTTTAGCTTCTTCTGGATGTCGGCCACGTACCCTTTAAATTTCTTATCAGTATCGATTAGATCTTCAACCGTTTGGCAGGCATAGATAACCGTAGAGTGATCCCGGCCTCCGAAGAAATGACCGATAGATTTCAATGAGCTTTTAGTATGTGCCTTAGCAAGGTACATGGATATTTGGCGGGCCTGAACAATTTCGCGTTTACGGGTTTGTGATTTTACCATTTCAATAGGCACTTCAAAATACTCGCAAACCAAACTTTGGATGTACTCCATTGAAATTTCTTTGGATGAATTTTTTACAAAATTCTTTAACATCTGCTTGGCCAGGTTCAAGTCTATTTCCTTACGGTTTAAGGTTGACTGTGCCAGTAATGATACCATGGCGCCTTCCAGCTCACGTACATTATTATCAATATTATGTGCTACGTATTCAATAACGTCATCACCCAATTCGATACCATCCTGATAAGTTTTATTTTTAAGGATAGCCATACGGGTTTCCAAATCAGGTATCTGCAAATCGGCAGATAGCCCCCATTTAAACCTTGACAGCAATCTTTCTTCTAAACCGGCCAGATCCTTGGGCGCTTTATCAGAAGTGATGATCAATTGCTTGCCTGATTGATGCAGGTGATTAAATATATGGAAGAAGAAATCCTGTGTTTTTTCTTTACCGGCAAAGTTGTGTACGTCATCCATAATAAGCACATCAATAGCCTGGTAAAAATTAACAAAGTCATTGATGTTATTATGTTTTAAAGCATCTACAAATTGTTGGGTAAACTTTTCGCATGATACATATAGCACCAGCTTATCAGGTAAAGAGCGTTTAATTTCGTTACCAATGGCTTGTGCCAAATGGGTTTTACCTAAGCCAACGCCACCATATATCATTAAAGGATTAAATGAAGTGCCGCCGGGTTTTGCAGCCACAGCATATCCTGCTGATCGTGCTAAACGATTGCAATCACCTTCAACAAAATTTTCAAAGGTATAATTCCGGTTAAGCTGCGGATCAACGTTCAATTTTTTTAATCCCGGTATTACAAACGGGTTTTTAATATCCTTATTAATAGAAATAGGAATCGGCATTGATTGATTCTTTGACTCAGCTCCATTTCCGTTTGAAGGCATATTAGTTGTATATGGTTTACTGGATGATTGCTCTACAACAATGTTATATTCCAAACGCCCGTCATCACCCAATTGTTTTTTTATTGTTTTACGCAAAAGTCCAACATAATGTTCTTCAAGCCATTCGTAAAAAAACAAACTTGGAACTTGTATAGTCAGAACGCTTCCTTCCATCCGCAATGCTTTTATTGGCTCAAACCAAGTTTTAAAGCTTTGTGCCGGGATGTTGTCTTTTATGATTTGAAGGCAGCTATTCCAAACGGTAGTACAAGTTTTTTCCATGTAGTTTAAATTAATATAGTGATTTTCAATGCCCAATGAAGCTTTCAATGTGGCAGCTACGGAACATCGAATATTCGGAAAAAAAGTGAATTAAAAAATTAAATTTTCACTTTTTGCAGAAATATATTTCAGGTTTAAGGGCAGTTTTTCTTGTATAAATTCAATATTAAATATTATATTTCGCATGAGGTTTATCCATAATAACTCTATTAGTCATAATACTTCGTTTCCATTAAAATTTAAGGCATTTTAATAAAACTATCAATATATCATTTCTCTTACCCGCGAAGATTTTCGTCAATTTTTCACCTCTTAAATTAACCTAATCTTATCAATACTCACCAAAAACATTTCGTAAACTATCTGCTATTTCTCCAAGGGTCGCATAATTTTCAACTGCTTCCAATAGAAAAGGCATAAGGTTATCTGTTCCTCTTGCAGCGTTATTTAATTGTAACAAACAGTTATTAACCAAGTTACTATTTCGTTCGGCTTTTAACCTGGCAATTTTTTCCATTTGGTGTATGCGTATGGAATCATCTACCCTAAATACATTGGCTTGTGGCTGCTCTTCCTGTTTAAAACGATTTACACCGACTAATATTTTCTCGCCGTTTTCAATTTCCCGTTGATATTGATAGGCCGAAGCCGCAATTTCCTGTTGTATATAATCCTGTTCTATTGCTTTTACCGCCCCCCCCATGGCGTCAATTTTATCTATATAAATTTGCGCTGCCTTTTCCATTTCGTTTGTCAGCTCTTCAACAAAGTACGAACCGGCCAGTGGGTCAACAGTGTCGGTTACTCCGCTTTCAAAAGCAATGATCTGCTGGGTACGTAAAGCAAGTTGTGCAGCGATTTCGGTAGGCAATGAAATAGCCTCGTCATATCCATTAGTATGTAAGGATTGTGTACCACCTAATACTGCAGCCAATGCCTGGTTGCTTATACGTACAATATTATTCATAGGTTGCTGTGCTGTTAAAGTCGATCCGCCGGTTTGGGTATGGAAACGTAATTTTTGTGCACCCGGATCTGTCGCCCCAAGCTCTTTGGTGATATGCGCCCACATACGGCGCGCCGCTCTGAACTTGGCAATCTCTTCAAAAAAATTATTATGGCAATTAAAAAAGAAAGATAATCGTTTAGCAAAAACATTAATGTCTAACCCTTTCTCCAGCGCTGCCTTTAAATAAGTTTTTCCGTTGGCCAGGGTAAATGCCAGTTCCTGCACAGCGGTTGAACCGGCTTCGCGTATATGATAGCCGGAAATGGATATAGTATTCCATTTAGGTACTTCTTTGCTGCAATACTCAAACACATCGGTAATGAGCCGCATAGAGGGGCCTGGCGGATAAATATAAGTGCCGCGCGCGGCATACTCTTTTAATATATCGTTTTGAACGGTGCCTGACAGTTGCTTTAAATCTGCACCCTGTTTTTTTGCTAACGCGATATACATGGCCAGCAAAACAGGCGCGGTGGCATTAATGGTCATTGATGTGGTAATATCCGCCAACCTGATGCCATCAAATAAAGTTTCTATATCCTTTAATGAGTCAATAGCTACGCCAACTTTACCTACCTCTCCCTCGGCCAGTTCATGGTCTGAATCATAACCTATTTGTGTAGGAAGATCAAATGCAACAGAAAGCCCCATTGTTCCCTGGCTTAACAGGTAATGATAGCGCTTATTTGATTCTTCGGCAGTTGAAAATCCGGCATATTGGCGCATGGTCCACGGTTTACCCCTGTACATGTCTTTTTGAATACCACGTGTATAAGGAAATTCGCCCGGCAGTTCATGCATTGATGAAGGCTGAGTATATACTTCCTTAATTTCGATGCCAGAAGTGGTACTTATTTTTTTACCGGACATATATTTAAAATAATTCTTCTATATCCTTCCTTACCAGGTTAGTGCTTATTTCATAGGGATTATCTTCCAGATTACTTAAATGAGCCAGTATGATTTTACTTAACTCCAAACCGGTAGCATTTTCAGGCAAGGCCTTAACGGCGTTGGTTGCTACATTTATAGTATCATCTTTTACCCGCTTTACAACAGCCCATGCCCTTGCGCTTACATAAATTTGCTGTGATACATTATGTTGGTATTCGTTACGTATTTCGGCAACTATTAAACTATACAGTTCGGCTGCCGAATATCCTGGCCCGTTTAGCCTGACAAGCAGGTTTGCCGGGTTTACCCGTTCAATAAATAACACCACCCGTTCATAGGCCTGTAGCCTTAAAGGCAGCGTTTGATGGCTGATTGTTTTTTTTAATTCTACCAGTTGTATGTTTTCCGACCGGTCCAGGTAAGGTTTAAGCAAATAAAAAGCTATCCATACCACCCCCAAACCAGAAACGGTATATTTTAAGATATCTAACAAAAAAGGATAAAGTATCATAATTACAGAATGTTAAGCAAAGGTCATAAATATATAGCTTGCAACAAAAATCTGCATTTTACCTTATATTTGTATAGTTAATTAAAAATAAGATGAGTACTGCTGTTGAAACTGCTATCGGACCGGTTACTTTTACTGAAGGAGCTGTAAAGGAAATTTTTAAATTAAGAGATCAGCAAGAGCTGAACGATGATTTGGGATTGCGCGTAGGTGTTGAAGGCGGAGGCTGCTCAGGAATGAATTACGTGTTAGGCTTTGACCAGAAAAAAGATGGCGATCAGGAATTTTTGATCAATGGGGTAAAGGTGTATATGCATAAAGCGCATGGATTATACCTTGCAGGTATGCAAATCGATTTTCAGGATGGCTTAAATGCTCGTGGGTTTACTTTTAATAACCCTAATGCAGCCAGTACCTGTGGTTGTGGTACCTCATTTTCAGTATAAATAAAAAACATACTAAATATATGAAAGCTCCGTAATGCGGGGCTTTTTTTGTTTTACCTGCATTAATGTGATTAATGCTGTAACAAACAGGCTTGGTTTTTAGTCTTAACAATGTTTTATACTATATTTATACATGCCGGTAAAAACAAGTCTTAAAGAAAATATCTCCATTGCCTTGCAATCCATAAGTGGTAACAGGTTACGCACCTCGCTTACCGCATTAATAATTGCTATTGGCATTATGGCTTTGGTAGGGATTTTAACAGCTATTGAAGGCATTAAACAATATACCAATGATGCTTTTTCAAGCCTGGGCGCTAATTCTTTTACTATACAAAACCGCGGATCGGGACTTAATTTTGGAAATGGGGGGCACCGGAAGATCTACCCTTCTATACGGTATGACCAGGCAGAACGATTTAGAAATTTATATAAGCTTCCTGCGTTGGTTTCCATAAATCTACAGGTATCTGGCACCGCCACTGCAAAATATAGTGATAAAAAAACTAATCCTAATATCACGCTATCCGGGGGGAATGAACACTATATAGCTACCCATGGTTATAAATTGGCTTTCGGGCGTAATTTTTCATCTGCTGAACTGGAGCATGGCGCTAATGTGGTAATTATTGGGGATGAAATACGAAGCAAACTTTTTAAAAAGGAAGATCCTGTAAATAAATCCATTTTTATTGGTAATAACAGGTTTAATATAATTGGTGTATTTGCTTCAAAAGGATCAAGTGCCGGTATGGGGGGCGACAGGTTTTGCCTTATTCCTATATTTAAAGCCAAACAAATTGATACGGTTGCCAATCCCTCATTTGCCATTGCTGTAATGGTAAATAACCCCGGGGCTTTAGATGCAAGTATAGGGGAAGCAACCTCGCTGTTAAGAAATATCCGCGGCTTAAATATTTCCAGTCATGATAATTTTGAGATTACCCGAAGCGATTCTATTCAGCAACAATTATCTGGGCAATTAACCGGCATAACTATAGCCGGTTTTGCCATAGGCATTATAACCCTGGTTGGCGCAGCAATCGGACTGATGAATATTATGCTGGTTTCTGTAACCGAACGTACCCGTGAGATTGGTATCCGTAAGGCCATTGGTGCTACTCCTGCCGTTATACGCAAGCAATTTTTAATAGAGGCAATTGTAATATGCCTGATAGGGGGTATTGGTGGTATGCTGTTAGGAATGGCTATTGGCAATTTGATCGCCGTTCAAATTAACGGGTCGTTTATTATTCCGTGGATGTGGTTATTTGCTGCTATGGCGTTATGTACTTTAATTGGCCTGTTATCAGGATTTTATCCTGCTAAAAAAGCATCGCAGCTTGATCCGGTAGAGGCGTTAAGATATGAATGATTTCGAAATTCGAAATTAATCACATCAGCAATGAATTTTTAAGTGGATAATCAAAAAGAAGTTTTTCAAGATAAGGCGTCCTTAAAGCATTCTCAAAAGCTTCGGCATGTCTTAAATGGTGCATATCACTTGATATAAAATCTATCAGCTCATTATTTATTAAATTTTCAGCTCTCTTTTTAACCTCTTTGCCGTAATACCCTGTTAATGAAATGGTATTTAACTGAAGGCTGCATCCATGTTCTTTCAGGCTTCTAAGCTGCTCTATATCCATATATGGATATCTTTCCGGATGTGCCAAAATAGGCTTGTATCCCATATCGTTCATCTTTCCCAGCGCCTTGGTAGCATTCGGTGGTTTATTTATAAATGAAAACTCAAAAAGCGCATAATTATCCCCCATGATCATTAGCTTTCTATCTTCAATCCTGGGTTCAAAGGTTTCATCAAAATAGTGTTCGGCAGCAGCTTCAACTACAATATTAATTTCCTTACTTATTAATTCGGCTTTTAATATCTCAAGGGCATTATTAATGGTTTCAGGAGTGTTTTTATAATAATCGGCCATGATATGCGGCGTAGCAATAATCTTTTTTATTCCTAAACCCATCATCTTTCTTATTAATGCGATAGATTCCTGGGTTGTTTGCGCACCGTCATCAATACCTGGAAGAACATGCGAATGCATATCAACCATGATAGATTCGTAGTTGAAGGTTATTTCTTTTTTTTGAGCAGATTTCTTTAAGAAATTAAACATTTAACGATTATTATATTGCTCCGTATAATATTGCTGATAATGGCCCGAAGTAACATCATTTAACCACTCTTCGTTAGCCAGGTACCAGTCAACTGTTTTTTCAAGCCCTTCTTCAAAAGTGATACTCGGTTTCCAGCCTAAATCGTTTTGTAGCTTAGCGGCATCAATAGCATAACGCAGATCGTGTCCCGCCCTATCAGTAACAAAAGTTATCAGTTTTGCAGAATCGCCTTCATTTCTATTTAGCTTTTTATCTAATATGTTACATAACAATTTGATCAGGTCAATGTTTTTCCATTCATTATGGCCACCAATATTATAGGTCGATCCGGCTTTTGCCTGATGAAATATAAGGTCGATTGCACGGGCATGATCTTCTACCCATAACCAATCGCGAATGTTTTCGCCCTTGCCATAAACCGGAACGGGCTTATTTTGCTTTATATTATGTATGGCAAGCGGAATAAGTTTTTCGGGAAAATGATAGGAGCCATAATTATTGGAACAGTTTGAAATAACTGTATTTAATCCGTAAGTATCATGATATGCTCTTACAAAATGATCAGACCCGGCTTTGGAAGCCGAGTACGGAGAATGCGGATCGTAACTCGTTTCTTCAGTAAACATTCCTGTTTCGCCCAATGTACCGTATACTTCATCTGTAGAAACATGATAAAAACGGGTTTTATCATAATTACCTTTCCATAATTGGCGGGCGGTGTTTAACAGATTTACAGTACCTACCACATTGGTCATTACAAATTCAAGCGGGTTGGTTATTGACCGGTCAACATGTGATTCTGCAGCAAGGTGAATTACAGCATCGGGCTGCTCATCAGCAAAAAGCTCGGTTATAAAATCAATATCAACAATATCACCCTTTATAAATTTATAATTGGGTTTGTTTTCAATATCCCTAAGATTAGCCAAATTGCCTGCATACGTCAATTTATCTAAATTAATAATGGTGTATTCAGGGTAATTTTTAACAAAACGGCGCACAACGTGCGAGCCTATAAACCCGGCGCCGCCGGTAATAATAATTTTTCTCATTGATAGTAATTATAACGGGTTTTGAGAAATGTACTTTTCCCATTCCCAGGCTGATGACATCATGATATTAATATCCAATTCAGCCTTCCATTTTAATTGATCTGTTGATTTTGAAACATCCCCCCAAACTTTTTCTATATCCCCCCCACGGCGCGGGCCTATTTCATATTTTAATTTAACGCCTGTTGTTTGCTCAAAAGCATGTATAATTTCCAATACCGAATTACCCTCGCCTGTACCTATATTAAACACATCATAACCGGTAAAAGTATTAGATGCCATTAATTTTAGTGCAGCTACGTGCGCCTTGGCTAAATCAACCACGTGGATATAATCACGTATGCAACTTCCGTCAGGTGTGTGGTAATCATTGCCAAATACAGTTAATTTTTCACGTTTGCCAATGGCTGTTTGCGTTATAAAGGGTACCAGGTTTTGAGGTACACCAATAGGTAACTCACCAATCAACGCCGATTCATGCGCACCTACCGGGTTAAAATACCGCAATGATATTACTTTATAATTGGTACCTGCCGAAACCATATCTTTCAGCATTTCTTCTGCAATTTGTTTGGTATTTCCATACGGCGATTCCGCAGGTTTTACCGGTGCATCTTCAGTAACCGGTAATTTATCGGGCTGTCCGTAAACCGTACAGCTTGATGAAAACACAAAATTTACAGCTTTACCCTGATAGGCATTCAGTACATTAAGTAATGAATAAAAGTTATTGCGATAATATTTCAACGGCAATTTCACCGATTCGCCAACCGCTTTAAAGGCTGCAAAATGAATAATTCCGGTTATGTCTGGTTCTGCGGCCGCAAAATCCTTTACGCCCTGTTCATTACAAAGGTCCAGCTCATAAAAAGTGGGTTTAAAGCCTATAATTTTTGTAAGCTGTTCTAATATCTTAGGATTAGAATTTGACAGATCATCAATAATTACTGGTTCATAACCAGCATTTATGAGTTCAACCACAGTATGTGAACCAATAAAACCTAATCCTCCGGTTACTAATATCTTTTCCATTAATGTTTATTATAATAGGTAAAATCTTTATGCTGGATTTCTTTTTCGGGAAGGGATTTGAAATACTCATAAGTTATTTTTAAACCTTCACTTCTTGAAACTTTTGGCTCCCATCCTAAAATGGCCCTGGCTTTTGTTATATCCGGACGTCTTTGTTTAGGATCATCGGTAGGCAACGGCAAACTGATCATCTTTTGATCAGTTCCTGTTAGTTTTATAATTTCTTCACCAAACTCGCGTATGGTAATTTCATCAGGATTGCCAATATTTACAGGATTTGCATAATCACTAAACAACAAGCGATAAATTCCTTCCACTAAATCATCCACATAACAAAAGGCACGGGTTTGTGAGCCATCTCCAAACATGGTTAAAGGCTCTCCCCGCAGGGCTTGTCCTATAAATGCCGGCAATACGCGTCCATCATTTAACCGCATCCTGGGGCCATAGGTATTAAATATCCTTACAATGCGTGTTTCCAACCCGTGAAAAGTATGATAAGCCATAGTAATGGCTTCCTGGAAACGTTTCGCTTCATCATAAACTCCCCTGGGGCCAACCGGATTAACATTTCCCCAATATTCTTCAGGTTGCGGATTAACACTCGGGTCGCCATAAACTTCAGAAGTAGAAGCAATAAGCATACGTGCGCCTTTGTTGCGGGCAAGGCCCAATAAATTATGGGTACCTAATGAACCTACTTTTAGTGTTTGAATAGGTATTTTTAAATAATCTATCGGACTTGCAGGCGAAGCAAAGTGCAGTATATAATGCAGATCGCCGGGAACATATACAAATTTGGAAACGTCATGGTTATAAAACTCAAAATTTTCCAGTTTAAATAAATGCTCAATATTGCGCAGGTCACCTGTTATCAGGTTGTCCATGCCAATTACATGGTAATCTTCTTTTATAAACCTGTCACATAAATGCGAGCCTAAAAAACCGGCTGCCCCGGTAATTAATATACGTTTACGTGCCATTAGCTTATTATTTTCCTTCCAATACTGTTATAATAAAATCCGCAATCAATCATTTTTTGGAGGTCGTATAAGTTACGACCATCAAAAATGACTTTAGTTTTTAATAATTTTTCTACCTGATCAAAATCAGGTGTTCTAAATAACGACCACTCTGTAAGTATCAATAAAGCGTCGGCCCCATCCAGTGCCGCATATTGATCATTTGCATAGGTGATCTGATCGCCAAGCAAAGTCTTTACATTTGGCATGGCTTCAGGGTCAAACGCGGTTATGGATGCGCCTGCTTTTAATAATTCGTCAATAATATATAATGCCGGAGCTTCGCGTATATCATCGGTTTCAGGCTTAAAGGCCAGTCCCCATAAAGCAAATCTTTTACCCTTTATATCTCCCTTAAAATATTTCTTTACCTTTTCAACCAGTACTTTCTTTTGTATCTGATTAACCTCCATTACTGAATTCAGGATTTTAAAATCATACTGATTTTCCTGGGCCGATTTAGCCAGCGCCTGCACATCCTTAGGAAAACAACTGCCCCCATACCCAATTCCGGAAAATAAAAAGCGCCTCCCTATGCGTTCGTCTGCTCCAATGCCCCGCCTTACCATATCAACATCGGCGCCTACTAATTCGCAAAGGTTCGCTATCTCATTCATAAAGGAGATCTTTGTTGCCAAAAATGAATTAGCGGCATATTTGGTTAGCTCTGATGAGCGTTCATCCATAAAAATAATCGGGTTTCCCTGGCGTACATAAGGCGCATATAATTCGCCCATCAATTTGCGTGCACGCTCATCCATGGTACCAACCACTACACGGTCGGGTTTCATAAAATCTTCTACCGCAACACCCTCGCGTAAAAATTCAGGGTTAGAAACTACAGCAAACTCAACATTGGTATTTTCTTTTAATACGGCTGTTACTTTATCTGCCGTACCTACCGGTACAGTTGATTTGGTTACGATAACTTTATATTCTTTAATTAATTTGGCGATGTCTTTAGCAGCACCTAATACATAGCTAAGGTCTGCTGATCCGTCCCCACCCGGAGGAGTAGGTAATGCCAGGAATATTATTTTTGCTTCAGCTATCGCTTCTGCCAGGTTAGTAGTAAAATGCAGTCTTTCCTGGTTAATATTACGATGAAAAAGCAGTTCAAGGCCAGGCTCATAAATAGGAAGCTTGCCGTCTTGCATCATGCGTACTTTTCGTTCATTTATATCAACGCAGATGACCTGGTTGCCTGTTTCTGCTAAACAGGTTCCGGTAACTAAACCAACATAGCCAGTGCCAACAACAGCAATTTTCATAAATATTTATTTTATTATTATTATACTACTTTTATGCCTGCGAATATAATAATTCATACTTAAATGCTTGTATTATATAATTGGGGAATCAGGGTATACTTTGTAGCTATATGTTTTGCAGCTTTCTTTAATAAGAAAGCACGGCTTTGGCTTAATGGCAGAAAAAATCAATTTTTCAACAAGAATGGCACCTGTATTTGGTTTCATTTTGCATCACTCGGGGAGTTTGAGCAGGGCCGGCCTGTTTTAGAAAAAATGAGAAGTTTACACCCTGAGAAAAAAATTGTGATAACTTTTTTTTCGCCCTCCGGTTATGAGATCAGGAAAAACACCCCTTTGGCTGATGAGGTGTATTATTTGCCGTTAGATACCGCGAAGAATGCCCGTGAATTTGTTGGTGCTATACAACCAGAAATGGCCATTTTTACCAAGTATGAATACTGGTATCATTTTTTTAATGAATTGAATCAGCGTAAAATACCGCTGTATGTTATCTCCGGCATTTTCAGGCCTGACCAGGTTTTTTTTAAATGGCATGGAGGACTGCATCGTAAAATTTTAAGTTTTGTAACCCATTTTTTTGTGCAGGATGACCAATCCAAACAACTGCTTCAGCATATAGGTATAAACAATGCTACTGTTAGCGGCGATACACGGTTTGACCGTGTTTGGGCCAATGCACAACAACCTAACCCCTTGCCAATTATTGCTGATTTTAAAAAAGACCATAAAATATTTATTGCAGGCAGCACCTGGCCGCCTGATGAGCAATTGGTAGCATCATTGGTTAATGATTACCCCGAATGGAAATTCATTGTTGCCCCGCACGAGATCAGCGAGGAAAAGATTAATAAATTGATTGATTTATTGCCTGCAAACTCGGTAATTCGCTATTCACAGCTCACTACTCCCACCATGCCGCCCACCATTTATCAAACCCTTGTTATTGATAACATTGGTATGCTATCGTCATTATACCAATATGGTGATATTGCTTATATAGGAGGAGGATTTGGGACCGGAATTCATAACACACTGGAAGCCGCCGCCTTTGGCCTGCCGGTTATATTTGGGCCTAATTATTCAAAATTTAAAGAAGCAAAGGATCTCACTGCTTTAAATGCCGGCTTTAGTATCAGTAATGAAACAGGGTTGAAACAGGTTGCCGGAAAGTTGATTAATAATGAACAATTTTATACGGATGCCAGCAGGCAAATAAGAATTTATGTGGAAGAGCATACCGGGGCTACAGCAACTATTATCAGCCACGTCAGTCCGAACGATTTCAACCCTGTTTCACTAAATATTAACCATATTCCTTAATATTGCCTTAATGGGCTTTTTACAACTCCCTGCTTTGGGCAAGGTACATTTTCATGAATATGGTACAGGCACGAAGCCATTGCTGGCTTTTCATGGCTATGGCATGACGGGTAAGCAATTTCATGTGCTCGAAAAATCTATTTTACCCCACTATCATGTTTATGGGTTCGACCATTTTTTTCATGGCGAGAGCCAGTTGGGAAACTGGACGGAAAAACAAATATTGGCGGGTATGCCCAAAATCATGGTGCGTAATTATGTGGAAGAATGGTTCAAAATTTACGGGCGACAACGATTTTCGATAATGGCGTATTCCATTGGCGCAAATATAGCCCTGATATTGGCAGAAGAATATGCTGATTTGATTGACGAGCTGATTTTAATGGCTCCTGATGGAATATCGGGATACAAAGGATTTCAATTTTTAACTCATAATACCGCAGGCAGATATTTGTTTAAATGGGGAACTAAAAGCAAGTGGTTTGCGCCTGCATTGCTTAAAGGGCTGAAGCTGGCAGGTTTTATTGATAACAGCCTGTACAATATTGCTTATAATGAGGTTGATACCGAACAAAAGCGGCTTGACGTATATTATACTTTAAACTTCATCAGGCTGCTAAAACCGAATATAAATACGGTGGCCGCTATGGTCAATCAATATGCCATTAATTGCCGGTTAATATTTGGCAGGGACGATCTTCTATTTCCAAAATCGGCAACTATGCCTTTTATAAATTTATTAGCGAATGCCAAAGTTGATGAAGTGCCTTTAGGACATTGGCTGGTTACCCGTGAGTTGGATGAGTTTTTAATAAACAATAATTGATGATACCGCAACGAAGAATAGGGTTTGTACAAAAATTGAGTACGATGTATGTGAAGTACCGGCTGCGCAAAATATTTAAAGTTTTGCAACACAACCATATCGAACTTTTACCAAATCATGCTATCTTATTGTTATGTAATCATTTTAGCTGGTGGGATGGATTTTGGGCCGGATATTTAAACGACACTTACTTTAAGCGGAATTTTTATATTATGATGCAGGAAGACCATTTGCAAAAAAGGATGTTTATTAATTTGCTTGGTGCCTTTTCAATTAAGCGCGAATCAAAAGAGGTTATACAATCACTGCAATATACTGCTGCTTTGTTAAGCAATCCGGGTAACCTGGTTACTGTATTTCCGCAGGGCGAGTTGGTTTCCAATCATACAGAAGAAGTAAATATTGAACGGGGTATTGATTATATAGTAAAAAAAATAAAAGGCAATTGCCAGATCATTTACTATAGCGCCTTTATTGATTATTTTGAAAGCCTGAAACCTTCCGTTTATTTCCATTTGCTTAATTGTGGTACTAACCATGATTTTGATTATGAAAAAGTTAAGGCCATGATAAACGCGCATCATAAACAAGCGCTTAAAGACCAGATTAATGTTAAACATTAAAGTTCCAAAAGCATGATCTATCCCCAAAAAAACAACATTATACAGGGGTTGTTACGGTATTATATTAAATGGATTATACGCCGGAATTTTCATGCCGTTAATTTTAACACTATAGAGATTGATCAAAACAAGGGTGTTTTATTATTGGCCAATCATTTTAGCTGGTGGGATGGTTTTATATGGTATTATATAAATACTAAATTATTTAAGAAGAAGCCATATGTAATGATTTTAGAAGAAACCATGCAAAGCGTTCCTTTTTTTAAATACCTGGGCGGATTCTCGGTTAATAAAAAACTGCACGAGATGCTGGCTTCATTAGATTATGCCGCGCAATTATTAAATGATCCTCAAAACATAGTGCTCTTGTTTCCGCAGGGAAAACTTTACTCTAACTTTATTAATGATGTACACTTTGAAAAGGGAGTGATAAAAATCATGGAGCGTGCGAAGGGTAAATTTCAGCTGGTTTATGCGGCAACATTTATTGAAAACTTTCAATATAAAAAACCCACGGTAAATGTTTATTTAAGTAGGGATACAATTGGTACATTTGAAAATATTGAGGCTTTAACGCGTAATTATCAGCAGCATTATAACGCCGCAAAGCAGCTTCAAACTAAAATAGTTTTATAAAGTGATCATAGTTATATCCGTAACCTTTATTTTCATCATCCTGCGCTTTACGGTAACGCTGTTTAACTTTATTTCTAATCCAAAGCTGCACCGTGTAGCCAGGCCGTATAATGATGAAGTATCTATTTTAATTCCGGCAAGAGATGAAGAGGATAATATTTTAAACCTGCTCCGGTCCATACATCAGCAGGATTATACCAATTACGAGGTTATAATATTGGATGACGGATCAACAGATCATACGTATAAACTATGTGAAGATTTTGCAGCAGATCATCCCCGGTTTAAGGTAATAAAAGGCAATGATCTGCCCGCTGAGTGGCTGGGTAAAAACTATGCCTGCTATCAATTGGCTAAACAAGCCAAAGGTAATTTTCTGTTGTTTTTAGATGCCGATGAAAAAATACAGGATGGCTTAATAAACAGTGCCGTACACCGTATGTATTTACGTAAGCTGAGTTTGCTGAGCTTATTTGCCAACCAGGAGATGCGGACGGTAGGCGAGTTAACCGTTGTGCCTTTAATGCATTATCTGGTGCTCAATTTATTGCCAATACAATTGATCTATCTGGTTAAGAACCCATCTGTGGCTGCTGCCAGTGGTCAGTTTATGTTGTTTGATGCGGCTGTCTATCACAAAAACCAATGGCATAAGCAGGTGAAGAATGAGGTGGTAGAAGATATGGAGATTATGAAGCTGGTAAAAGCAAACGCCTATAATGGTGAGGCTTTACTGGCTAATGGCATGATTGGCTGCCGTATGTATAAAAATTATGTAACCGCTATAATCGGATTCAGTAAAAATTTTCTGGCCCCGTTTAATTACAGCGTTTTAGGGTTTTTAATATATATATTATTAGTTATTGGAGGCCCTATGATCGTCATGGCCACCCTTGATTTTCAGTTGATATTTTTTATGGCGGGTTTAATTATACTCACCCGTATCATGATCTCACTTTCATCTTCGCAAAACGCGTTATATAATGTTATTCTGCATCCTGTACAAATGTTTAACCTCACCCTTATAGCTTTTTTAGCTATTCAAAAACATCTTACTAAAACCAACACATGGAAAGGCCGGCAGATATAAACCCTGCTATAGCATATAAAACCCGCACAGGCGTTGCGATAGCGGTAATTATACTGTTCCACCTGGTTGGGTTTATCGGATTTTTTACACCGTCATTAACATCTTTGTTCCTGCAAATAGTGCCGTATCATTTATTATTGATGCTACTGGTTATCTTGCTTACGCACCGGTATATTAATACCTCGTTTATAGTTTTTATACTGTTGATTTGGTTTATAGGATTTATAGCAGAATGGGTAGGCATCCATAAAGCATGGCTATTTGGCCATTATGTTTATGGCAGTACCTTAGGGTTAAAAACAGGGGGAGTTCCGTTAATTATAGGTGTAAACTGGTTTTTATTGGTTTACAGTACAGGTGTTTTAATGCAGCGAACCCGGTTAAAAAACACCTGGATACGGGTAATAACAGGTGCCCTTATATTAGTTTTGTTAGATAGGTTGATTGAGCCGGTAGCTATCAGGTTTAACTATTGGCACTGGGCAGATGATACCATCCCGTTTAAAAACTATGCATGTTGGTTTATTATAAGCATGTTATTACTTTTTATATTCGAAAAATTTAAGTTTCAAAAGCAAAGCATAGTGGGTGCTGTGTTACTTATTGCACAGTTTATATTTTTCGGATCGCAGATTTAAAGAGTGAATCCAAACCTCGGCAACTATCTTAACCTGTCAATTTCGCATACCGCGACAATCTTACATTTATAAGAAAATTTGACATCCAAACTGAAATTTTTTCATTTTCAAAGTGTCGGTTTTTCAGAAACACCCCTGCATTAAGCGCTCTGAAATATTTTGGCATTACCCTTGATATTTGTCTTACAGAACATCGTTCAAAAGTTTAATTAATTTATTGATCAACTATTTTAAAAACATTTAAAAGGAGACAAAAGCAATGACTTTGGTTAAATTTAACAGCGACAAAAAGAACAATGCATTATTGCCAGGCTTTAATGACATTTTCGACACTTTTTTTAATGATGCTTTTATTTCTGATCGTATGGTAACCCGCGTGCCTGCTGCCAATATTGGCGAAACTGCCGAAGAATACCATATTGAACTGGCTGCTCCCGGTCTTAAAAAGGATGATTTTAAGATTAGTGTGGATGATAACATTTTAAGCATTTCTGTCGAGCAGCGGCATGAAAATACCGAAAACAATAAGAAATACAACAAGCGCGAATTTAGCTACAATTCTTTTGTACGCTCATTTACGCTGCCTGATGCTGCCGACGCTAACCGTATAGAAGCGATGTATACCGACGGCGTATTAAAAATTAATGTGGCTAAACGCGAAGAAGCTAAATCCGTAAGCCGCCTAATTGAAATTAAATAACCGTTTTAAATTCTATGAAAAAGGCTGTCGGCCAATTGGGCTGACAGCCTTTTTTTATTTACCGCAGTCACCAAACATGAACATTGGCTTCATTAATTTAATATACTTTTAAACTTGCTTTCATAGTCATTTAACTGGGCTACCAGTTTATCATTTAACATAGTTTGATGATGATCCTTTGTAATATTTACCAGGTTATTCAAAAAAGATATATTGTATTTTACGTTCCTGATATTCATAGTATCGGCATCATTTTGCAGCAGATGATAGTTATAATCCAACTGGTCGGTAATATAACCATCCACACTATTTACTAACTTATTACCTATAGCCAATTCATTTAACTTATAAGAGGTATCGGCAATAGTTATTTTGTTTTGAACAGCATACAGGTTAGGGTTTATATCAGGTAATACCGCGTTAAATTTTTGCAGCGTTTTACGGGCCAGCTCGGGATGCCCGTCTTTTATCAGGCCCAAACTCAACTCAGAAAAAGAAGCAACCAGCATAGGATAAGTAATATTAGTTGATTGTTGATCTAAATACCGGGCATTTTTTAGGTTACCCCACTTAAATTTATTCACCATATTATTATACATCACCAGGCTATTGGTTTTTGATAGCTGGTCGTCGGTTGAAGTATCCGGTTTAAACGGCATTAAATGATAAACAAAACCTTCTTTGTATAGATAGGGTTGCAAACCTATCATGCTTTCTGAGCCGGTACCCGCAGTAAAGCAAATGGGCCTTTTCCAGTTATTATGACTTAATATATCCAGCATAGCCAGATTTTCCTTGGTAATATAATTAGACGGGAAGGTCCATTTAAGTGTATCTGTAAGCTTGCTTTTCTGATTTGCGCTGATCACACCATTTTTAATTACTTCATTAGGATCTATGGTTATTTTAAATTTTTTGGTGGGTAAATAATTTTCTGTAGTGCCATTTTCATAGGTTACCTGCGCGCGCTGATCATCTGATGTAATAAAATCAAACACCTCTTTAACTTCTGTAAAGCCGGGTATCTTAGCATCATTAAACCGGATCATATCCCTTGTTCCGGATTTGTATTTTTCATAAGGCATGGTAATAGGTAATGCGTCTGCCTGGTTTATTTTGCGCTGCATTTGCTTAATTGACCAATCGCCACCCAGCAAGCTCAGGTTTACAATACGCACATCCGGCCTTATATTTTCCACTTCCTGGTCATACCACAAAGAGTAGGTCTCGTTATCGCCCAGGTCAAACAGGATAGCATTTTTAGGGCAGGATATTAAATAATTATAAGCCATATCATGGGCAGTCCATTTAGTAGAACGGTCATGATCTTTCCACTCCTTACTGACCAGCAGTACCGGGCCAATCAGCACGCCTATTGCAATAGCGGCAATAGCCGAAAGTTTCGCGTTTAAGCGCTTTTGTACTAAATGGGCCAGGGCAATTACCCCCAGCCCTATCCAGATAGCGAACGCGTAAAACGATCCTACGTAAGAATAGTCACGTTCGCGGGGTTGTATAGAGGTTTGGTTTACGTACAAAACAATGGCTAAGCCGGTAAAAAAGAAAAGCAATACAATGATTAAAGCATCTCTTTTTCGGTTTTTAAAATGAAAGATCATACCCAGTAATCCGATAGCCAGCGGCAGGGCGTATAAAGGCGTATAAGTAGTGCCGTTAATAATAGCCTTGGGTAAATGCCTGGCGCTATCAAACAAACCGGTGGTCCAGTTGCCACCTATGCCATGCAGGTTGGTTTGCCCCTCCATATCATCATCATTATAACGGCCGGCAAAGTTCCACATAAAGTAGCGCCAGTACATCTGGTACATTTGCCAGCTGAACATCCAATTTAAATTATCACTAAATGTTGGCGAATCATTAACCCCAAGGTGCAGCCATTCCCGGTAAAACTGCTCGTCTTGTGCAAAATCAGCACTTCCTTCTGTTGTCCATATTCTGGGCAGTATGGTATTATGATCATAAACGTAATTCTGCTGCTTTCCAATCACGTCATATTTTTGCCGGCCTTTTTGATATAGCATGTTGCCTTCAGTTGCATCAGTAATTTTAGCATCAAAGTATGGCCCGTATAGTAAGGGCGTTTCACCATACTGTATGCGGTTCAGGTAGCCATATAAGGTGAAGGCATTATCGGGATGGTAATTATCTAAATTGGTATTGGCCGATGCGCGGATAGGGATATAAACAAATGAGCTGTAACCAAAATAAATAAAGGCTATACACAGCAATGCCAGGTTTAAAAACGGTTTCCTGTTTTTGATGCTATAAACAATTCCAAAAATCAGCGCCCCGATAAGCAGCAGAAAAAAGAAAATAGCGCCTGACCCAAACCCTAACCCCAATGTATTTACAAAAAACAAATCGAAGTGGGCGGCAAAATTGATAGTATAACCTCTTATTACATATTGCACCAAAAACAGTACTGCAATACTTACCATAAAAGCAATAAGGCTATTTTTAACTGTGATTTTTTTACCCCGGCGGAAGTAATAAACCAGCGCAAGTGCGGGAATAGTTAACAGGTTAAGCAAATGTATGCCTATAGATAACCCGATAACATAGGCGATAAAAATCAGCCATTTATCTGCTCCCCGCTCATCCGCATGTGTCTCCCATTTTAAAATGGCCCAAAATACAATAGCGGTGCAAAGTGATGACCACGCAAACACAATTGTTTCAACAGCCGAAAACCAAAACGTATCGGTATAGGCAAATGCCAGTGCACCTACCAGGCCGGCACCCATAATTAATACTGTACGCCGTTGTTCTGAAAGGCCCTCCTTACCAATAAGCATTTTTTTAGCCAGGGCAGTAATGGTCCAAAAAAGGAACAAAACTGTTGCACCACTGGCTAATGCCGAACCCAGATTGGTAAAGTAGGGCACTTTAGTATCATCCCCCAATGATAATAACGAAAACACTTTGCCTAACATGGCAAACAACGGATAACCGGGCTGATGTGAAACCTGTAAACGATAGGCACAGGAAATAAATTCGCCGCAATCCCAAAAGCTTACGGAAGGCTCTAATGTTAAAATGTAAGTAACAGTCGCTATTGCAAAGCAAAGCCAGCCGCCAAAATTGTTAATTTTGTTGTAGGTCATGTTAGAGCGCATAGTGTTATCAGATTTTATACTGCAAATTCAAAGTAATTTTTTGTAAAACCTTGAACTTTAACACTTTTAACATTCGTTAACACTTATGTTAAATTTGCACCCTATCAAAATCAGGTAAATTGAAATAAAAAAAATTACCCTTTTACGGCTTTTTCTTACCGGTCTGCTCTGTTTCTCTATCCATTTCTACTATGGATACCGGCTGCGAAAAATCACCCAGTAAATACTGCACGAAGTAATCGGCCTTTCTCCAAAAAAAGTATTCGGTCATATCTCCGTAAGCATGCCGTTGTCCAGGCAGCATAACAAAATCAAAGCGTTTGTTAGCTTTTATTAAAGCGTTCACCAAACGGATGGTATTAGCAGGATTTACGTTATTATCAATATCTCCTGTAGACAGCAGTAAATTACCCTTAAGATTTTTGGCTAATTCCGGATTTTTATCAATAGCATATTGGAATGTAGTATCGCCTTTGGCAGTAATTGTTTCCTTAACACCATTATGCTTTTCACTCCACCAACGGTTGTAAACGCTGTTATCATGGTTTCCCGACTCAGAAACTGCTACTTTATAAAAATCAGGATATACCAAAATAGCGGCAGTACTCATAAACCCACCTCCGGAATGCCCGGTAATACCCACGCGGTTAATATCAATAAAATTAAAACGATCAGCCAGTTGTTCAACAGTTGCTTTTTTATCAGCTAAACCATAATCGCGCAGGTTACCATAGCCATAATTATGGTACCATTTTGAGCGTTCGGGGCTGCCACCGCGGTTACCTACCGTAATTACAATAAAGCCTAATTGCGCTAAACGGTCAACATTATCCATTCTTGCGCTAAAGGCTGAATTTACAGCTTCGGTTTGTGGCCCCGGATAAACGTATTCAATAACAGGATACTTTTGGGCAGGGTTAAAATCAAATGGCTTATACATTACACCATACAAATCGGTTATACCATCATCAGCTTTAACTTTAAATGGTTCGGGAAATTTATAACCTGTAGCCATTAAACCTGAAAGATCGGTAGTTTCCAGATCTACAATTTTGTTGCCTACATTATCATATAATACAGATTTAGGTGCGGTATTAACCCGCGAAAAATTATCTACAAAATAAGTTGAGTTGTCATTTAAACTATTGGTATGTGTAAAATTACCGGCATCTAACAGTTTGAGGTTATGCCCGTCTAAATTAACACGGTATAAGTGAACGTAATAAGGATCTTCATTGGGTTCGCGCCCGGAAGCAGTAAAATATAGCACACGATTTTTTTCATCTATATTCACTATTTCATCACAATGGAATGAGCCCGAAGTAATCTGGTTTTTTAGGTTGCCTGCATTATCATACAAGTAAAAATGACTCCATCCGTCGCGCTCGCTCCATTCTACCAGTTCCTTTCCGCCATCTATTAAGCCGGGCCTGGTAATCTCTAAATAAGTATTCATCCTTTCCTGCACTTGCACAGTCACATTTCCGGTTTGAATATCCACGCTGCATACATCAATTTTTTTAAGGTCCCTTCCTGTACGATAAAAATAAAACTTACCGGCAGTGCCCAGCCATACTGAGGGAACAAATTCATCATCTTTATTTTTTTGCAAAACAGGAGCCTGCCATAAGTTTAACTCCTGGTCTTTAAATAATGAGGTGTTTAATTTTTTATAGGTTTTTGCCGCAAAATCAAACAGTATCATTTCCTTCGCCGGGTTTTCCTTTTCGCCAGGCATTTGGTATTTATAGGTTTGAAGGGTAGGGCGTGGCTCTGCAATGCTGTTAATTACCCAAAAGTCTTTCACTTTACGGTTATCTGTGCGAGTCAATACAAACTTTTTTGAATCCGGCGACCATAGTACCTGTGAAGGATATCTTTTCTTTTTGTTCTTTAACAGATCAACATTAGTTTCATCATCTCTTGAACTGCCATAAGCATAATTTTCTATGCCATCCTTAGTTAGCTGATGCTCAACAACAGTGCTGTCATCCTCATTTTTTACCGCCTTTTTATAATTATCCTTGTCCATCCAGAACAAGTTGTAATTTTTTGAAAAAATAACCGCAGAGCTATCTGGAGCTATTGATGCCCATGTAGGCTTAGGTTTTACCTTATCAAAGTTTTTGAGCTCGGTTAATTGGTTAGTGAGCAAATTGTAGGTGAAGTAAAACACCTTTTTTTCTAAAGAATCAGCAGCCTTTTTATCCTTCCTGTCTTTTTTTACCTGGTCAATTGAACTTTTCAATTCAAAGTGGATACTTTTTTCATCCTTGGTAAACTTTAAATTTTCAATAGGCAAATGCTGCCCGTCAAAAGGATCTTTTACAATAAGCGTTATTTGGGCTGCTAATTTTTCATTGTTAAACAGCAGTTTTTTTGAGCGCTGCATAGGGTCCACCAGGTACCAGTTTTTAATATTGCTGGTTTCATACACATACCAAAAACGGTTGGATAACTTAAGCCAATGCGGCTCAACCGCAGTTGAAAACACAATTTTTTGCACTTTTTTAGGTGAAAACCTTGAAGCTAACAGGTAGTTAGCCTTAACAGGTGTAGGTGTGGCCGCTGGTGTTTGTGCCTTAACCTGCAGAATCAACAATAAAAAGAAAAGAGATAAATAAAATTTATTCATAAAATCAAATAGGTGGTTTTAGTAATTAAAAAGTGTTTGCATTCATCTGAATGCTGTATATACCAAGCCGTAGTGCCTAAATCTAAAAAGAAAATATAAAAGCAAAGCGTGGAGATTGTAAAAGTTTTGATAAAAAGGGTTTTTATATGAGTGATCTTACTTAAGGGCAGTATCAGATTTGAAGTTGAAATGCAATTTGCCAGTATTGCTGATCTTTTAAACCATGCAGCGGATCTGAACCTAAATTGTAATTTCCACCAATAGAAACAGATACCTGTGATGTATTAATGAAGTAATAATTAATACCCGACTTAAAACGTTTAGTATATCTTTCCGGGTTGGTTGTATTTATCATTGCATACCTTGCTATAAAATCAGCAAAAAATTCTATGTTTTTTTGTGGCTGCTTAATGCTGGCATCTGCATCATATTTTTTATTTAGTGCAATTGCACCTGAAACATTTACTAAAGGCCTTATAATAGAGCCTGAATGGAATACAGTGTTTGAATTAAAGAATTGCTGATATTGAGCTCCTAAATAAGGCGTTAAATTATAAGTGTAATGGAAATTATCTGTCCCTTTAGCCAAATACCCGGGATGATTTAGTTGCAAACCGGTTCTGCTTTTATTATACCAAGTCCAGTTTGCTATAGCTGCAAATGAATTAGTGCTGTAAACCTGATCTCTAATGTACTTTAAATTACCTATAATAATATTTCTCCAATTCCGATTGGGGTTATCAGATCGCTCAAACCATCTTAAATTATAGCCAAACTGGTAATTGTTTTGTGGCAGATTGATTAAGGTATTGTAATGATACTCGCCGGTAATATAAGAAGTAATAGATTTTAACTTTAAAAAGTCAAGCTTTAAAGCTAAACCGGCATCAATTAAGTAATTGCTCTTTCCGTTATCCGGAATGCTGATTTGAATTTGTGCCGGAGAGAATTTTCCATCAGTGGTTTCAAAAGTCTGTCTGATCTGTAAGTCTTTAAGCAGTATATTATCCAACCCTGATTGTGCATAGGATTTGAAACAAAAAGCTAGCAGGCCCAAAACAACAAAAAGCTTTTTCATATTAGCTTCAGTTTAATAATACTTACACACACTTCCACCGTAATAGTTGTAGAAAGTTCACTTGAGTTAACTCCAGAAGCAGGCTTTTCAGCTATTACATACTTGTCCAACTCTTCAGCCAAATCATCACACATAATATCATTATAACCCAATTCCCAGAGATATGCGCTGTCCGACAACTTTTCTGGCTTATCAGGTAAACCAGCTACTTTTAAAATAATTGATTTAACAGCTGTTTCTATATCATCCATAAGTAATACAGGTTTGCGTTAATTAACAAAGGCTATAATTGCTCATTGAAATTACATTAAATTTTAATAATTTAACATATTAGAAATTTTTTATACCGGCAATTTTTAAAAACGATAAAAAAAAGGAAATGGCAGCATTAGCTACAAGTACTCCCGTAATAATTATGTTAGTATTATTTGCATTTATACTTGTGATATATATGCTGGGATCATGGTTTTCAAAAGG
>JAQBOY010000308.1 GCA_028287805.1 Mucilaginibacter sp. | reverse complement strand
AGCCTAATTTTAAATCTTTTACAAATGATTCTTCAGTAGCCCTCCATCCTGCTGAGAAGGATGGAAATACGCCCCATTTATGGCCCGGAGCAAATTTAGAACTGCCATCATAACGCACGTTACCTTCTAATAAATAGCGTTCTTTAAAGTTATAATCCAGCCTGCCAAAATAAGACATAATTGCCCATTGATTTGAGGTACCGGAAGCACTCTGTATAGATGAACTTCCTGCGTTTAACTCTGTTAAATAGGTAACCGGAAAGATCTTCCGATACCCCTGGAGATACTGATATTTACTTTGCTCAATGCTATAACCAGCCTGTGCCTTTATAGTGTGACCGTTAAAATTATGGTTGTAGTTTAAATAACTGTATAAGTTTGAATAAACGGTTTGTTGATCCTGTACGGTTAAACCACTACCTAAATCCAATGATGTAGCCAACTGGTTAGTTCTGAAGTTATACTCGTTTAAGTTGGTTTTAAAATCATAGTACTTATCCATGTTCATATTCACGGCACCTTTGGTGTACCACGAAAAGTCTTTGTTAAATTGTACCTCAAACCATAGCTGCGCATTTACTGCATAGTCATTATCTGTATGCTGTAACTTCTGATCTAATTCGGCAATAGGATTTTTATTATTGTATTCCAGGTCATATGCTTTGTAAGTATAATGCCCGCTTCCATCCGTTAAGTATGGCGAATATGTAGGAGCCTGAGACATCGCTGACAAGAAAAGATCTTCTGATCCTCCCGGAACTGATTCTGTAGTTCCTGATTTTAACAAGATATTAGTTCCAAATTTGATATGGTCATTAACTTTAGAAGTAAGGTTTATTCGGCCACTATATTTTTTATAATTAAAGCCCTTCATAATACCATTCTGATCAACATAACCTAATGATACATCATAAGTAGTTTTTTCATTCCCGCCACTAAAAGTTAAGTTGTGATTTTGAGTAGGGGCAGTTTTAAAAATGTAACTCAGCCAGTCGGTATTGGGATAATGTATCGGATCGGTGCCACTTGCATAAAGATCGATTTGACTCTGAGGGTAAAGCAGAGTAGGATCTGTTAATCCTGTGTTAATCCTTGCCTGATTATACATCTGCATATACTGAGCTGAATTAGTAACCAGTGAAAACAGTTTCGTAGGCTTGTAAATTCCCATATTACCATCATATTGAACCGACATTTTACCAGCCTTACCCTGCTTAGTGGTAACCAAAATAACCCCGTTTGCTGCTCTTGACCCGTATATAGCCGATGAAGCAGCATCTTTCAAAACAGAAACATTATCAATATTGTTCGGATTAATATCACTTAAATTACCTTGAACACCATCAATTAATACAAGAGGGTCTGAACCTGCACCACTGAATGTTCCGTTCCCTCTAATCCTGATAGAAACGCTTTCATTACCCGGCTCACCAGTATTTTGAGTAACCTGAACACCTGGCATAGTACCTTCCAACATAGCCGCAGGATTAACAACCGGGCGCTTAATAAGATCGTCACCGCTAACTGTAGAAACAGAGCCGGTTAAGTTTACTTTCTTTTGCGTACCATAGCCTACGACAACAACCTCATTTAAAGATTTGGAGTCGGCCTCAAGGGTAACATCTATTACCGTCCGGTTATTTACGCTAACTGTTTGTTGTTTATAACCTACAGAGCTAAATATCAGGACTGCATTAGGTGCAGCATGAAGGACATATTTTCCCTGGATATCAGTAGTGATACCGGTACTTGCGCCTTGCACCTTAACAGCAACTCCCGGAAGTGGCCCGGAAACATCTGATACTTTTCCCTGAACAGTAACATCCTGTGCAAAGAGCTTGACAGAGAAAAACAGTGTAAATAAAAGCAGGGGGGTTATTGTTTTTCGAATCTTTAAATAAGACCGATAAAATACAACATAACTCTGTAAGAGTTGATGAGTAAAATTTTCCATAAAATTAAGTTTTGTTTTTGGTTTGGTAAATATATTATGGAATAAGGGGTATAAAAATGGATTAATCTTTAAAGAAGATGGACAATTCCATTAAAAAATGTCGTAGAAAATAATTACCTCCTTTTAAATAGCATTCCAAACGATAATTAAAAAGATATTAAGTTCTTATCATTAAATTCGTAAAAATAACAGCTCCTTTAAGTGTTTAAAAGACATGTATTATATTTTTTATAGAATTAATACGGAAATTTACATCTCCATATAGGTTGAATTTGTATAAAAAGGATAAATCTTAAATTTATAATATATAAATCTTATCGTATTTCTCCCAATTTAGGTCTCCTCAAAAATTGTTTATGGTTTTTTTTAAAGACAGCAAAAATTTTCAAGAAGGATTAACGCATTAATTTTTAATGCAATATCCTATTGAATTAAATGGATTTTAACATTGCTTTATTTTATACAAATAACCAAGCGGTTTATTTTTAAAACTATCTATTTTAATATTTAAGTTGTCATTACCTGAAAATCCAATACAATACTGACATTATAGCCAACAGCAATATGGAAAGGAATTTGTAATTACCCAATCCCTTCCAGCCAGGATCCTGCAAAGATTCCCAGGGAGATTTCCAATAAAGGCTCCTGCTTGCCGGGGTATGCTGAACCGGGTATATGAAGGAAAAAAACACC
>JAQBOY010000290.1 GCA_028287805.1 Mucilaginibacter sp. | reverse complement strand
TATCATTAAACGAATAAGCAATTTCTTTAATAAAGGAGATGATTTCGCCTTCTTCTGTGTGTATTTTCAACTCCTGGAACTCCATTTTTCTGAAATCAAGCAATTGATTTACCATGTTAAGTAAGCGTCTGGCATTACGATTGGCTAATTCCAATTGCTTTTTTATTTCTGGTTCCGTTATTTGTTTAAGTACCTTATCTATCGGAGCCATAATTAATGACAATGGCGTTCTGAATTCATGACTAACATTTGTAAAAAATTTTATCTTCATCAAATCCAGTTCATGCATCCTCTTAGCCTCTTCACGCTCTTTCTCCAAATCAAATTGTAGTCTTAATTTTTGTATACCTCTTTTTCTTATCCAAAACAACCCGCTTATGACTAAGACAATGTATATTATATAAGCTAAAGGTGTTTTCCAAAAAGGAGGTAAAATATGTACACCAAGCGTAATTTCTTTACTTATAAACTTGTTACCTACTGTACGGACTTTAAATATATAGTTACCGGCATCAAGGTTAGTATAGGTTGCTTTTGGTATAGCATTGTCGGCAGTGATCCATCTTTTATCAAACCCCTGCATTTTATATTGGATATTTAATTTATCGGGATTAAAATAATTAAGCGATGCAAACTCAATAGCAAACACGTTTTCATGATATCTTAATTCAATGTTTTTAGAATAGGTAATGGATTGCGGCAAAACAACATGCCCGTTTACTTTTTCGCCTGGTTTAACACTTTGATTAAAAACCTGGAAATCAGTAAAAACAAGATTATATGCTGTATTATTAATATGAATATTTGATGGTTTAAAAATATTAAAACCATTGGCGCCACCAAATATTAACTCACCGTTCCTGGTTTTATAGGAGTCGTTTTGTGTAAATTCCCGGCCCTGTAAACCATCGGTTTCATTATAATTTATAAAATTGAACTTTAAAGAGTTACCTGCTTGTTTAACTATAATATTTGATAAGCCGTTGGGTGTACTTACCCACATATTATGCTCCTGATCTTCCTGAATATCCACTACTGTATTATCCGGCAAACCATCTTCCTTTATAATGTTCTGGAACTTTCCGGTTGAAGGGTTAAATATACTTATACCTTCTCTCGTACTTATCCATATCATCCCCCTGCTATCCTCTAAAATATTATTGGTATTGTTATTAATCAAACTGTTATAGTCATTATCTTTATGAATATAATGTATAAAACTGTGCGTTTTTTTCAATAAAACATCTACACCATAAGAAGTTATGATCCACAAATTTTTTCTGCTGTCTTCAAGCAGCGCCGAAATATAATTAGAGTGTATAGAGTTAGGCTGGCCAAACTTAAAGTGGGTAAAGGTTTTGGTATCCCGGTTAAATAAATTTAAACCTCCGGCTAATGTTCCCACCCATAAATTATGTTCACCATCCTCCAGTATAGACCATATCCTGTCTTCTGATATACTGCCTGGTATTTTATCATTATGTTTATAATGCGTAAAAGTTTTACCATCAAAACAATCAAGCCCTCCAAAATAAGTGCCTATCCACAAATTTTGATCATGGTCCATACACATGCTTACAATTACATTATTACATAAGCTGTTAGGGTTTGACGGGTCATGAAGGTAACTTTTAAAAGATCCGTTTTTTCTATTAAAATAAATGAGGCCTCCTCCATTTGTGCCCAACCATAAGTTACCGCTTTTATCTTCAGCATACTTATTGATATCATTAAAAGGCAAACTGTTAGGATCTGATAAATGATGCTTGTATAAAGGAAATTTAATAATACTTTCATGGTAATAGCTAATGCCTCTTTTATAGGTGCCTATCCATACGATGTCCTTGTCATCTTTATACATGGAAATAATACTATTTTGACTCAGGCTTTTATTATCGTCTTCCCGGTTCAATAATACTTTGATCTTAAAATTATCCTTATTTAAAAGGTTTACTCCGCCATGGTCCGTAGCAATCCAAATAAAACCTTCCTTATCTTGTATAATGCCTGATACTACGTTTGTATTTAATTTATCAGGCCCTTCGCCTTTATCAATATGCTTAAATATGTTTTTGTCGGCACTGATGTAGAACACACCCGAAGAGTACGTAGGCACATAGGCCCACATATCATCTTTATTATCAATAAATAGTTTAAAGGCAATGTTTGAATTCGTATAGTTTTTGCTGATCTTATCAGAATGGTATATAACCGTATTGTTTTCGGGGTTTAAACATTCAATTACCCCATTGTAATAAATAAGCCAGATATTATTTTTACTGTCTAATGAAATATCAGATACATTATTGGAATAGATACCGGTTAAATTACCGGGTTTACGTGCAATATGGGTGGTAGTTTTGGTTACAGGGTTGTATTTGTAAATGCCATAAACACTATGTATAAACCAGTAATTGCCAATTGCATCCTTTTTAACACCAATTATATTGGCATCAGGAATATTGATAGACTTTAAATATCCGGCAATATCATGTATAAAATGATCTTTTAAAGGGTCATAAATATTAAAGCCATTACGGGTTTCAACCCATATTTTATTATCCGGGCCCTGGGCCATACTAACAATAAAATCATCATTTAAAGTAGTGGTATCGCTAATAGAGTGTTTAAATATTTTAAATTTATAGCCATCGTATTTATTAAGGCCTGATAAGGTGCCAAACCACATAAAGCCCTTACTGTCTTTCATAATACAGGTTACCCAATTATGCGAGAGCCCGTTATTGATATCCAATCGCGAAAATTGGAACTGATTATTTTGAGCTTTTAAAGTAAAACTCATAAACAGCAATCCAAAAAGAAAGATTGATAGTTTGTACCTCATAAAATGGATTATAAAAGCTGCAGGTTTATTTGCAGGTTAAGACTAACGTAAACAAATATACATATCAAAGTATTGACAGTATTTATATTTTTTGCTAATAGTAAAAGGGCAATCATTACTATAACTGCCCTTATATTTTTTCTTAAATCCGGATTAATTAATTCACATTAATAACTGCTGTTTGACGTATATCTCTGGATGACTCACCAACTAAAATTTTATATTCACCAGGTTCAACTATCCATTTGTGCTGCTTGTCATCAAAATAGGCCAGGTCATTACTATTAAAGTTTAATGATACCTGCTCAGCATTTCCGGGAGTAACCGATACCTTTTTAAATGCTTTCAACACTTTCTCGGGCTCACCGGCTTTTGAGTTTAATTTACTTACATATAGTTGTATAATATCTTTTCCGGCATATTTGCCTGTATTTTTTAATGTAAGTCCGGCTACAATATTTTCTCCTGCCTTATAATTTTTCTTATTTGTTTTTAAAGATGAATAGCCAAAATTGGTATAGGATAATCCATATCCAAAACAATATAAGGGCTCTATCTTTTTAGTATCAAACCACCGGTAGCCAACTAAAATGCCTTCTTTATAAATCGCGGTTAAATTTTTACCGGGAAAAGTATGAAGCGCATGGGCTGGTGAATCCTCCAGTGATGATGGAAAAGTAAACGGCAATTTACCGGAAGGGTTTACTTTACCAATCAGCACATCAGCCAGGGCATTACCCCCCTCTGATCCATTGAACCATGACCAAACAATGGTATGATTATTCTTTTTGATCTCATTCAGATCATAAGGAGCCCCCCCAATTACCACAACAATAGTATTTGGATTAACAGCAGTTACAGCATTTACCAGTTCCTGCTCTCCAAATGGCAGCTTTAAGTTTTTTCTATCTGTACCTTCGCTTTCATAATCACGGTTTGATCCTATAAACAGCATAGCCACGTCGCTCTTCTTTGCCAATGCTACAGCCTGGTTAATGAGTTGTGGATCGGATTTATTGGCATCTTCTTTTTGCTGAGCGGTATAGGTGGTTAAATAATTGGCTTTATAACCTTGTGCAAACTGAATATTCACAGATTTGCCTAATCTTGATTTTAGCCCCTGCAAAGCGGTTATTTCGTACCTGGCTTTTACGCCGGCGCCAAAACCACCTGTTGCAAATTTATGAGTGGCATTATCCCCAATTACCGCTATACTTTTTATTGTAGAAATATTTAACGGAAGTATATTCCGTTGATTTTTGAGCAACACTATTGACTCACAGGCAATATCATAAACGGTTTTACTATGTGCAGGCGTATTAATTTCACCTTTGCTTTTATTTCCGCTTAATGAAGTATGATACATTACCCATAATATACGTCGTACCTTTTCATCAATAGTTTTTTCATCTACTTTGCCGGCATTTACCGCGGCATAAAGCGGGTCGGCAAAATACCATTTATTGTAAGGCCCCGGCGAGCCCATTTCGAGGTCTAATCCATTTTTGGCAGCATTTATTGTGCTATGCGTACCTCCCCAGTCAGACATCACCAGCCCTTTAAAACCCCATTCGTTTTTTAATACCTTAATTAAAAGAAATTCATTCTCTGAACAATGCTGCCCGTTAACCTCATTATAGGCCGACATTAGCGAATAAGCATTGCCCTGTTGTACGGCAGCTTTAAACGCAGGTAAATAAATTTCACGTAACGCTCTTTCATCAACAACAGCATTAATACTATCGCGATAAGTTTCCTGGTTATTTACAGCAAAGTGTTTTATACAGGCCGCTACATGCTGACTTTGTATGCCTTTAACAGATGATACGGCTAATTGCGCATTAAGAAATGGATCTTCAGAATAATATTCATAGGTTCTGCCACAAAGCGGTGTTCTGCAGATATTAAATGCCGGAGCTAATATGATGTTCTTTTTCCTGGCTAATGCTTCTTGTCCAATTGCTTCTCCATACCGGTAAGTTAAAGCAGGGTTCCATGTAGCAGCCATTGCCGACCCATTCGGAAAAAAAGTTGCGGAATCGGTTGTCCATTTAGCCGGAGCCCAGTCAAAGCGGTTCACTTCTTCACGAACGCCTAAGGGGCCATCATCACATGTTAATTCGGGGATACCCAACCGTTTTACACCCGCCGAAGAAAATAAAGCATTGCCATGTAACATGGCAATTTTTTCCTTTAGGGTCATTTTCTTTATCAGCTGTTCAATTTTTTTATCAAGTGCTGTATTAGCATTTACCTGGGCATGTACACTCCCTGCTTTAGCTATTATAATACAAATTACTAAAAATCCGCCGATCTTACTTTTTAATCTCATAATTACAATTCCTGTTTATTGGTTTATTGGCCGTTAGTATTAACTAAACGAGATATCCAGGTTGTAAAAATAGATTAACCAAATAACGTAGTTGTGCAATAATAGGGGTATAAATGTCAACTAACTAAGAAATTTGAAGTAATGCCTGCTCTAGGCCGCTATACCCCCAGGGTCCATCCCTGCCTGTAGGTGCGTTTTACAAATTGGTTGGCCTCATCTAAATTGGTTATTTTCATATGCTCATTGTCCCATAATAGTTTAACACTTCTGCCCGGATAAATAAAGCCCTTGCCATCAGCCTTGGGTTGCTGTATATCATAACCCCTGATAGCCAGATTAGCCATTAATAAAGCCTCGGTAAGCGGACCGGCCTGCTCAAAAGGCGAGCTTACTTCCATTTTGCCATAACCGGCAATGCTGGCTTCCACCCATTGCGCATAATGTCCGTTAGCACCACCGGTAACCCGGGGCAGCGTTCGTTTTGTATGTACTTCGCTGGTATGAGCTGTAGGCAATAACCTCGGATTAGCAGCATAACAATCCGCTATCATTTTCCCTTTTGTTCCTATAAATAATATACCGTTCTCGCCATCACCAAATACTTCATTAGGGCCTAATTCATCCGGTCTTTCGGGCTGTATACCACCATCCATCCAATGCAGTACAACTTCGTGCTTTGTTTTATTTGTTTTAGGAAAGGTAAGCGTTACATGGCTTGATGGCGGACAGCTATCCGGAAAATATCCTCTTTTAAATTCATCAACATATACGCTGCCTACACTTGCCTGTACATCTTTTGCATATTGCAAATCCAAAACTTTAAAAGGTGCATGAACAATGTGGCAGCCCATATCGCCCAGGGCGCCGGTTCCATAATCCCACCAGCCGCGCCAGTTAAAAGGCACCAGCTTCTCTACATAATCTTTATAAGGCGCGGTACCTAACCATAAATCCCAATCCAGTGTTTTAGGAACCTCAGCTTTAGTTTTGGGCCATGGAATTCCCTGTGGCCAAACTGGCCGGTTAGTCCAGCAATAAACCGTGTGTACATCGCCAATTACTCCGGCATTATACCATTCTTCCAGTTGCCTTACTCCATCACCTGATGAACCCTGATTACCCATTTGTGTAACCACTTTATATTTTTTGGCTGCATTGGTTAATGCACGCGCCTCAAACAGATCATGAGTTAGTGGTTTTTGCACATACACATGTTTACCTAACTGCATAGCCGCCAAAGTAATAATGGCGTGGTTATGATCAGGAGTAGATACAGAAACCGCATCAAAGTTTTTAGACTCCTTTTCAAATAGTTGCCGCCAGTCTTTATAATACTTAGCTTTAGGAAAGTTCTTTACCGTACCTGCAGCCCTGGCATCATCAACATCACATAAATAAGCTATATCAGCCTTTCCGCTCTTATAAAAAGAAGCAATATCATTGGCTCCTTTACCGCCGGCACCAACTGAGGCGATCACCAGTTTGTCGCTTGGTGCTGTAAAGCCTTTACCACCCAGCACATAACGCGGAACTATCATAAATCCCGCGGCAGCCATTGCTCCGTTTTTAATAAAATCCCGCCTTGAAGGATTAGGCGTTAAATCAGCATCATTATTCTTCATATAGGTATGTATATTTTAAAAATGTTTAAAAGCTTAAATTACATAAGTGCTTAAACATATTGGAAGCCGAATTCCTACAGCGACTTACTGCTTAGCCATCTGAAACTATCAGCTACAAACCACTACTATAGCACATAAGTATATTATTTATAATTGGTTATAATCAGGTATTCTTAAACGACTCCTGATTATCATTATTATAGAATAAATATATCATAAAATTATATCCTATTATTTATTGATTTAAATTTTACTGCATTAAAATTACGTTATCATGCAACTGCTCCCCGGTACTATACAACCTGTAATTATGTTATTATACAGAACCATTTATTACAGATTTGGAACTATAAAATTGAAAAATCAGCGTTAAAATTTCACATATTTAAAATTATGATAAGAAAAATGTAACATATCTATGATAGTTTGAATAAAAACCTAATAAAATGTAAATAATTATTAAGTTTACAGTGCTTTGTTGAATAATTTTTAACCATTTATGCATATTAATCCCAAAAACATTCGCATGAAATCAATTTTACTATTTTTTTGCGCCCTTATGGCCTTTTCGTCGCTTGCAATTGCACAAAACAGGCCAAGCGGTGAAGGAAGAGGCAATGCCGGTCCGGCAACTTCTATTTCTGCAGTAACTCAAAACCTTAAAAAATTTGATGGTTACTTTAATTTTTATGCCGATGAAAAAACCGGAAAAATTTACCTGGAAATAGATAAGTTCAATACAGACTTCTTATACTTTGCATCGTTGGTAGATGGTGTAGGTAATGGTGGACCAGAGCGCGGACTGGCCTCATCTTTTATTACCAAGTTTGTTAAAGTTGGCCAAAAAATTTTCCTGGTACAGCCTAACGAATATTACCGTGCCGTAAACGGGAACCCGGATGAGATTAAAGATGTAGAGAACGCATTTGCTAAATCAGTGCTGTTTGGTTTTACACCTTTAGCTATTGAGGGAGACAAAGTATTGATTGACTTTACCCCTTTCCTGCTTCATGATGGCTCTCATATTGGTGAATCTTTAGGTTCAGGTCGTGGTAATCCTGGCAGTGCAATAGCTGCAAGTACCCGTGGCGGACGTGGTGGTGCAGGTGCCGCAGCAGGTGCTGGTTACCGGATAGATGAAACACGTTCGGCAGTAATTATGGAGAACACTAAAAATTTTCCAAAGAATAGTGAATTTGAAGCTATGCTGACCTTTGCAGGCAGCGGAGGCGGCAGTGGCCGTGGAGGCCGTGGCGGTGGTGGCGGTGTAGCTCCGGATCCAACCTCAGTTACGGTGAATGTACACCAGGCCTTAATTCAACTGCCTGATAATAATTATAAACCACGCAAGTTTGATCCACGCTCAGGTTTTAACACTTTCCAATATATGGATTTTGCCACACCAATGACTGAGCCAATAGTAAAGAAATTTATAGAGCGCCACAGGCTGGTCAAAAAAGACCCTTCAGCGGCGGTAAGCGAGGCTGTTGAACCAATAGTATACTATATCGACCGCGGCGCACAGCCCATTATCAAAAAAGCATTGATAGAAGGCGGTTCCTGGTGGAATCAGGCTTTTGAAGCCGCAGGCTTTAAAAACGCGTTCCAGGTAAAAGAATTGCCCGAAGGCGCTGACCCTATGGATATCCGTTACAATATGGTAAACTGGGTTAACCGTTCAGGCAGCCCGCAACGCGCGTTCTCCTATGGTTCTTCTTATATCGACCCACGTACAGGTGAGATCATTAAAGGTGTGGTAACACTGGGTTCTGACCGTCATCGTGAAGATTATTTAATAGCTGAAGGCTTATTACAACCTTATGAAGATGGCAAGCCAACCAACCCTAAAATGGAACAAATGGCCCTTGCCCGTATCAGGCAGCTATCAGCACATGAAATTGGCCATACACTGGGTTTAACACATAATTTTGCTGCAAGCCCTAAAGACCGTGCATCGGTAATGGATTATCCTTTCCCAAGATTTAGCTTAAAACCTGACGGCACCATTGATATTTCTGACGCTTATGCTAAAGGAATAGGCAGTTGGGATAAACGGACCATTATTTGGGGATATTCTGACTTCCCTAAAGGTACAAATGAAGATGCCGCGTTAGATAAAATAATGAAGGAAACCCTGAAAGAAGGATTTAAATATATTCCTGATGTTGGCGGCGGCGCTCACCCTATGTCTAACCAATGGGATGATGGTGCAAACCCTATCGACCAGTTAAATAAACTGATGGCTGTAAGGAAACATGTACTGGATAACTTCTCAGAAAAAGCTATACGCCAGGATGCGCCTATGGCAACTATAGAAGAGGTGTTGGTGCCAATGTACCTTTTACACCGCTTCCAGCTGGAAGCCGTTACCAAATCTATAGGCGGGTTATACTTTACACACGCTTTAAAAAACGACGGACAGGAACCTACTAAAATGGTTGAACCTGCCGAACAATGGCGCGCTTTTGATGCCATGATGAGCACCATTACTCCTGACGCGTTGGCTTTGCCTGAAGCGTTAATAGCAAAAATACCGCCCCGCCCAACAGGCTATCCTGCAACTGTGGAAACCTTTGGCGGACATACCGGCCCTACATTTGACCCTATAGCCGCTGCTGAAACCGCAGCCGGAACAACCATAGGTTACCTGCTTGACCCTGCACGTGCTGCCCGCCTTGTTGAATATAATGCGCGTGACAGCAAACAGCCCGGCTTTTTAGCAATAGCGGATAAAATGATTGACCAGACATGGAAAGCGCCAATGCTTCCCGGTTATAAAGGTGAAATGCAAGTATTAGTTAACAACCTTACCCTAAAATATTTGCTGATGTTAGCTGCAGATACCCGTACTGCTGAAAATGTTAGGGGCGAAGCGCTTTTAGAAATCCATATCCTTAAAGACTGGATGAGCAATAAGCTGGCCGCTGCCGAACCAAAACACAAGGCTTCTTTATATTTCGGATTATCTCAAATTAATGAGTTTGAAAAAAGCCCTGATAAATTCCAGCCTGATCCTGCATTAGAAATGCCGCCGGGCGCTCCTATTGGCCAACCAGGTATGAATTTTGAGATCATCAACAATTATTAAAAGAATATAACTCCATTTATACGAGCCTCCTGATTAATCAGGAGGCTTTTTTGTACTTTGAAAAATGCATCAATATTGCTTTCACCTTCCTCCATTCCCTGTGTCTTCACAGGCAATGCTCATAGTTATTTGCTAAAAAAAGTTGTCTGAGAACACTCCTCCATTGCTTGTGTCTTCACAGGCAATACCCAGCACTCGCTTGGCTCTTGCCAGTGAGTAATATTAAGCGGCATCTTGCCGCAGTAGGCCAGAGGCCTTATGATATAAGTCACCCGGCGAGCCGAGCGACTGTTGAAGGACACAGAAAACCGGATTGTAGAATTTCAAATTACGTCAAACCCACTAATTTGAGCAGCAAGAGGTTCCCGATTGAATTGGCGGGCACTTTACCGAACCATAACTACAAAACACACAACAATCGCCTTCCTTTGGCTTTAAGATAGTTTTGCAGCTTTCACAATCATAAAAAAACTGGCAGGAGTCAGTCGGCATCAAAACTTTTTCTTTATATCCGCATACAGGACAGATGATGGTTGATTCAGCTATTATTTGATTGGTCATCATTTTTATTTTTTTATTAAGTACTCTGTAAGTGGGTCCTTTCACCTACTGCATCCAGCCATTCTTGTATATTTTTTACCGTATCCTCATAAAAAACTTTATAGGTCTCTTCGGTTACATAACCTATGTGTGGTGTAGCCAGTACGTTATTCATTTTTCTAAAAGCATGATTCAAAGGCAAAGGCTCGGTATCAAATACGTCCAGCGCCGCGCCGGCAATTTTTTGTTGCTGTAATACGGCTATCAATGCATCTTCATCAACCAGCGGCCCCCTTGAGGTATTTATAAAATAGGCTGTTGGCTTCATTAACACCAGGTCATCTTTGGTAATTATCCCCCTGGACCTGCTACTTAGTATTAGATGCACCGTTACAAAATCCGCTTCTCGTAACAAGGTTTCTTTGGTAACCAGCAGGGCTCCACATTCTGCAGCTCTTTCAGATGTTAAATTTTGGCTCCAGGCAATCACCTTCATATCAAAGACTTTAGCATATGCTGCTATTTTACTCCCAATATTGCCCAAACCAATGATTCCTATAGTTTTCCCTTTCAGATCTGTGCCAATAGTAGTTTGCCAACCACCCGAATGCAGGTTGGCATTTTCCAGAGAAATATGCCGGGCTATATTCATTATCAAAGCCCAGGTAAGTTCCGGAGCCCCACTTTGCACATATCCGGTAGGTTTTATGGTTATTCCAAATTCTTCCGCCGCTTCAATATCAATAGAGGCATTTCGTTTACCTGTTGATACAATCAGTTTCAGGTTGGGCAGCTTACTCAGCAATTGTCTTTGCAGGGGCGTCCGCTCACGCATTACGCAGATTACCTGGAAAGGAAGCAGGTAGTCCATAATGATCGTTTCGTCGTCAAAATGTTCATGAAAAACAGTTATATCGGCACGGTCATGTAATACCGACCAGTCTGCCATAGCTAAGGCTGCCTGCTGATAATCATCCAATACCGCAATTTTTATTTTTTCGTTCATATCAACCTCCTGCAAACAAATTAAATCAAATTAAATTACTTATAAATAGCACCAACAAATAAATAAATTGTTTTACATACTATCCTTTACTATCATATAAAGTTAAGGTTTGACGAAAAAATTCTGTTAATTCTAAACTTGGATTGAAAAAACGTTTAAATACCGATCACCTTATATAACTAAGAGTTTATTCTGTATAAATTAAATAAAAAGCCATGGAAAATAATCAAACCATCAAACTGGCAGGTAGTTTTAAAGCTGCACCAGAACGAATTGAGAAACAGCCGCTTAATAAAGATGAATACATTGAAATTACGATAAGGCTGAGAAGAAAAAATTCATTAGCTCTGAATGCAAATGCGGAAACCTTAACCCATGAAACTTACCAGGATAAGTTTTCGGCCGGGCAGGATGATATCAATGCAGTTGAAAGTTTCGCACATGAAAATCATTTAACAACGGTTGAGGCCAGTACCGCCAAACGAACTGTTAAATTAAAAGGAAGAATACAAGATTTTGAGGCTGCATTTAAAGTGGATCTTTTTAGTGCAAAAGATCAAAACGGACAGGTGTTTAGGGCAAGAACGGGCGATATTCAAATACCGGCCAACCTCGAATCTATTATTGAAGGTGTTTTTGGATTTGATGACCGCCCTGCTGCGCGGCCAATGTTTCAGATAGCTAAAAAAGACAATCGTATCATTTCACATGCAGCAGCACCGCAGGCGTTTACATCTGATCAGCTGGCAAAATTATACGGCTTTCCTGCCGGTACAGGCAAAGGGCAAACTATTGCCATCATTGAACTGGGCGGCGGCTTTAAAACAAAAGATATAACTACTTATTTTAAAAATCTCAATATCCCCAAACCTGTCGTAAAAGCCATCTCAGTTGATGGCGGCACCAATAGCCCATCTAATCCCAATAGTGCCGACGGAGAAGTTATGTTGGATATTGAAGTAGCGGGCGCCGTTGCACCGGGCGCAACACTTGCCGTTTATTTTGCCCCAAATACCGACAAGGGATTTTTAGACGCTATACTTAGTGCCGTGCATGATACGCAAAACAAACCTTCAATTATTTCCATCAGCTGGGGCGCTGCAGAGGTTAACTGGACTAAACAAAGTTTAAGCGCCTATAATGATGCATTCATGTCGGCGGCGTCTTTGGGTATTACCATTTGCGCGGCCGCAGGTGACAGCGGCTCAAGTGATGGGGTAACCGATGGCAAGGTGCATGTTGATTTTCCGGCCTCCAGCCCATACGTATTGGCATGCGGAGGAACAAAGCTGGTGGTAAATGGCAATAACATCGCATCTGAAACAGTATGGCATGCCTCCAGCAATTCTTCAACAGGTGGCGGAGTAAGTGATTATTTTCCTTTGCCCAACTACCAGGCAAGCGCCGGTGTTCCATTATCATTAGACACCAAGTTCAAAGGGCGTGGCCTTCCGGATGTTGCTGCGGATGCTGACCCTGATACCGGATACAAGGTATTGGTAGACGGACAGCAAATGGTTATTGGAGGCACAAGCGCTGTGGCTCCTTTAATGGCAGGACTAATGGCCCGTATTAATGAAAAACAAAAAAATCCTGCAGGATTTGTCAACCCGCAGATTTATTCTAACCCGGGTGTATGCAGGGATATTGTAAGCGGCGATAATAAAACCACTTCAACCAATAAAGGGTATGATGCCAAACCAGGCTGGGATGCCTGTACAGGCTGGGGTGTATTATCAAAATTAAATGGCAGCCTGGCCTGAGTAATTAATATAAATATGCTGTTGGGCCTCACCTGAATCCTCTCCTCCATAGGAGTCCTTTTAAACAAGGGGAGGATTTAGGTGGCTTATCAGTTATTCCACCTTATGCTTTCTGCTTTTTATAATCCGCTGCCGGTGTTGAAGTCCCCACTCCCTTAATTCCTTCAATACTCTATCTAAAGACCGGCTATAAGGTGTCAACTCATAAGTTACGGTAACAGGGGTAGTTGCAAACACTTTTCGTTCAAGAAATTCATTGAGTTCAAGCTCCTTTAATTCTTTAGATAGCACTTTAGGGGTAATTTCCTGCAGATCACGTTGAATTTCTTTAAAACGTTTAGGGCCATTAGCCAATGCGAGTAATAATGGCAATTTCCATTTACCGTTCAACACATACAACGTATCACGTACAGCCGCAACCGCTGTAACACAAGTTTCCTTGGTATGTGTTACGCACACCTCCTTCTCTATTGTCGCTTCCATTATGCAAAGATACTACTATCCTAAAGGATACCGGTATCCTTTAGGATAGTAGTATCTTTTAGATAGTAATCCTGTTTATTTTTGAAGAAAAAATATGAAAAAAATCAAAATCACTTATTGGATCACTACCGTTATCATAGCGCTGATGATGACTTATTCGGCTTATGCCTATTTAACACTGGCAACCGTGTACCAGGCATTTCACCATTTGGGTTATCCTGATTATTTTCGGGTGGAACTGGCTATTGGAAAATTTATTGGCGCAGTATTGCTTTTATTACCCTTAGCCGGTAGAGTTAAAGAATGGGCTTATGCTGGATTTACTATTACCTTCATTTCTGCTTTTATTGCACACACTGCATCTGGTGATCCGGTTGCTGCACGCATAATGCCTGTAATTTTTCTTGTAATACTGGCAGTTTCTTATTTATCCTGGCACAGCTATAGTAAAATTAAAAGTCCAACAATAGCTAATGATGCTATATAACTTTAACTGCTGTTAAACTATTCAGATCTTTAGCTATCCGGCTTTTTTCTGCTGCTGTTTTAGCCAGCTTTAATGCGGTTTGCAAATGATCTATCGCCTTTTGCTGATCTGTATCTTTATATAAATGGCCTAATAATACATGATATAAATGATTACCTTTTAACTGTAATTTTTCAGCCTCGGCAATAGCCGCGGCTTTGCCCCTTACTTTGGAAAGCGCATAGGTACGGTTTAACGCAGCAACAGGCGAATAGGCTGTTATTAATAAACGGTTATATAATTGCAGTATATTTTCCCATTTTTCAGGATTATCCTCCTTAATGGTATGCCAGTATGCAATGATAGCTTCCAGATGATATTTGCTTATGATATCACCTTTTGTAGCCTGGTTCAAATAGTATTTCCCTTTTGTAATAAGTTCTTTATTCCAAAGTGTGGTATCCTGTTCATCATAACGTATTATTTCTCCGTTTTCATCCATCCTGGCTTCAAAACGGGATGCATGAAAGCACATCAGCGAAAGCAAAGCATTTACTTCAGGCACGTTAGATAATTTATATTCAATCAGTAAATAACACAAGCGCATGGCTTCCAGGCAAAGATCTTTTCGCAAAATGGTATTCTTGCTGGCAGAATAATACCCTTCATTAAATAGCAGGTATAAAGTTTGTAAAACTGTTGCCAGCCTGCTGCCGATCTCGCCCTCCCCGGGAAATTCTATCTTTACTTTTTTTTCCTTTAATTTTTCTTTGGCCCTGAATAAACGCTTGTTAATTGTTTCTTTATTTGATAAAAAAGCATCGGCAACTTCATCTATACCAAACCCGCAAAGAATGCGCAGTGCAAGACCAATTTGCGCTTCGACAGAAAGGGCCGGGTGGCAAATGGCAAACAGCATTTGCAACTGGCTATCGTTAATATTTTGTTCAGAAAGGTCAATCGCTGTTTCAGGGATTTGCAAACTTTCCGGTTGGATAGCCGGAGTTACCTTATGTTTAAAAAGCGTATCGCGCTTTAAATAATCTTTGGCTTTATTGCGTGCAACAGTATAAAGCCAGGCGGCAGGGTTTTCAGGCAGCCCTTTTAATCCCCAGGTTTCCGCCGCTGTTAAAAAAGTATCACTGGCAATATCTTCCGCAATTTCGGGGTATTCAAAACCAAAATGCCGGTATAATACCGCTACTATTTTACGATATTCCGTACGAAACAAATGGGGTAATATCTTATCGTTTTGCATATCAAAATGGCCTTCTTCTTTAAAAAAGAAGAAGGCCATAAATTTTACATAGCTATTATTTCACGCACTTCCACATTGCCCTTAATAGTTAATATTGGGCAGCCTTTTGATATTTCGGCAGCTTCATCCATTGATTCGGCACGTATGACAATATAACCACCAATAGCTTCTTTAATTTCTACATAAGGGCCATTGGTAATAACTTTGTCGGCCCTAACTACCTTCCCATCGCCGGCCAACCGGTTACCGGGATCAACTAATTTGTTTTGCGCGGCAATACCGCCCATCCAATCCTGCCAGTCTTTCATCATCCCCTGCAATTTTTCTGGTGATGGCTGGTTTTCACCGGGATTAAAATCTCTTCTAAAGATCAATAAGAAATCATTCATGTTGTTTGAATTTAATGGTTAAAATGAAATGACGATCAAGATTTAAAAAATTGGACAGCATGCTTATTTTATTCAATAAAAAAGACCTTTATAAAGCAAGTTACATTATTTATAAAAATTGAGCAATACGCCACACTTACCAACAGTAGTAAGCCAGGCCTATATTATATCCAAACATAATTATATAATATAAAACCATTAATATTATTATAGTGTTGTTTAGCTAAACCGTATTATGCCTTCAGATCTATTAATAAAATGCAGTGAAATGGTTCGTGAACAGGAGTTGACGATTGCCTGCGCGGAGAGCGCTACAGCCGGAAGATTGTCGGCTGAATTTGCGTTGATCCCTGATTGCGGGAATATATTAAAAGGGGGAATTGTTTGTTACGATGCCTGCATAAAACAAGATATTTTAGGTATCCCTGCTGAATTGGTGGAACGCTACACACCGGAATCGGCAGAAGTTACCAAAGAACTGGCCAACCGCCTTCAAAAGTTCATCAAATCAGACATACAAATCGGCATTACAGGTCTTACCATGCCTGGTGGCAGCGAAACAGAAGAAAAACCGGTTGGAACAATGTTTATTCACGCGGTAATTAAAGGAAAACAGGTAGCGGCAAGAGAAGTTTTTGAGGGCACACCGGAAGAAATTGTTTTACAAACAATAGATAGTGTTGCCCATATTTTAATTAATGAGTTATCGTGATATGCTGACATGTTGAAAGGCTTCTGAAGTTTTTAAAACTTCAGAAGCCTGGTTCGCCAAATATGTTTAAATGCCGGTCACTTTGAGAAGAATGACAAAACGTTAAGCTTATCCTTATACCGCCTTAAACACTACAGCAGCTAATGGCGGAACAGTAATGTTAATGGAGTTTTCCCTGCCATGCCAGTTAACCACCTCCGAACTTATGATACCAGCATTACCAATCCCGCTCCCCCAGAAATTTTTAGCATCTGAATTAAATATTTCTTTCCACGCGCCTCCGGACGGTATGCCAATGCGGAAATCATAACGTACTACCGGTGTCATATTCAACACAATGACCAGGTCATTTTTATCATCATGTCCTTTACGGGCAAAAACCAGTATAGAATCATTGGGGTTACCGCCATCTATCCATTCAAACCCCGTATAATCAAACGCCTTTTCATACAATGCAGGCTCTGTTTTGTACAACTGATTCAGTGCTTTTACAGCTGCTGCCATACCCTGGTGATTAGGGTATTCCATTACATGCCAGTCTAAAGAGTACTGGTAGTTCCACTCGCTGCCCTGTGCAAATTCATCGCCCATAAACAGCAACTTTGTGCCGGGATGAGTAAACATATAGCTGTACAGCAAACGCAGATTAGCAAACTGCTGCCATTCATCGCCGGGCATTTTACGCAGCATGGAGCCTTTGCCATATACTACCTCGTCATGTGATAACGGCAGCATAAAATTTTCGGTAAAAGCGTATATTAAACTAAAGGTGATTTGATTGTGATGGTATTTACGATTGATCGGATCTTCAGAAAAATAATTAATAGTATCATGCATCCACCCCATCATCCACTTCATACCAAAGCCTAACCCACCTAAAAATACCGGCCGGCTTACTCCATTAAACGCTGTTGACTCCTCTGCAATAGTTTGTATGTCGGGGAAATGGCTATAGCAGGCTTCGTTAAACTCTTTTAAAAATGATATAGCTTCCAGGTTTTCATTACCCCCAAAAACATTGGTTTCCCATTCACCATGTTTGCGCGAATAATCCAGATAAAGCATGGAAGCTACCGCGTCAACCCGCAAGCCGTCGGCATGGTATCTGTCCAGCCAAAACAAAGCGTTACTAATTAAAAATGCACGTACTTCATTACGCCCATAGTTAAAGATGTATGATTTCCAGTCCGGATGAAACCCCTTCTGTTCACCTGCATGTTCATATAAATGTGTACCATCAAATTTATATAATGAATGCGCGTCACCCGGAAAATGAGATGGCACCCAATCTAATATTACCCCTATGCCTTCCTGGTGAAATTTTTCTATCAGCAGCATTAATTGCTTCGGCGTACCATACCTGGAAGATGCAGCGAAATAACCGCTGACCTGGTATCCCCAACTTGGGTAAAAAGGATGCTCCATAATGGGCATCAGCTCCACATGGGTAAAACCCATTTCTTTTACATACGGCACCAATCTATCAGCCAGTTGCTCATAAGTATAAAAAGCATCCGGACTCTCTACACTGCGCGCCCATGAGCCCAGGTGCACCTCATAAACCGAATAAGGTTTATTTAAAGCGTTATGTTCATAACGGGTATCCATCCAGGTCCTGTCCTTCCATTCATAATAAGTATCTGCTACTATGGATGCGGTACGCGGCGGTTCTTCCCAGTATAAAGCAAAAGGATCGCCCTTTTCCAGTTCCTCTCCAGTTGAAGATTTGATAGCATACTTGTAGGTCTCTCCATTGCCCACATCAGGAACAAAACCTTCCCAGATACCTGAGGTATCCCAGCGGATATATAAGGGATGTGAGCTACGGTTCCACCCATTAAAACCACCCATAACAGCCACATATTGCGCATTAGGTGCCCAAACGGCAAAGTAAGTACCTATAACGCCGTTATGCTCCACTACATGCGACCCAAATTTTTCATATAATTTATAATGCTTGCCCGACTGGAAAAGAGAAATATCAAAATCAGTGAACCGGGTGTAAGGTTCAACCGCATTTCTGGTTGCTGTTGAGGGCTGCTCCGTTAAGGGTTGCTCTGCCTTTTTTGCTTTAACAGCCTTTGGTGCTTTGCTAACTGCACCTTCATCTTTTGCAACTTTAGGCTTTACGGCTTTAGTTGCCTTTTCAGCCTTCGCATTAGGTAATCCAGGTTCAATATTGATAATTTTCTTTGCCATAACAAGTAGCCCTTCCGGGATTAGGTTTAATCCATTTACAATGAAATGGATTTACTTATAACAATCAAATATATCAATATTGTTTGTCCATTATACGATTAAAAAGAGACAGCCTTATTAAACTTGTGAAGTTTAATAAGGCTGTCTTCTTAATTGTGATGCCAAAATTCTTAACTTATTTACTTATCTCGATCTGTTTAAAATTTTTAGCCAATTTAAATTCCAAAATTTTATCTGCATTAAGGTTAAAACCAGTGATTTCTTTTCCGTCAGCAATAATTTTAGATGGCTCAAACGGTAAACCTATAATATTAAAGTGATAATTCTCATACCGTGGTGTATAAAGGCCCTCCATACTTTGCTGAACACTTAAAAGCGTTTTAGTTCCTTTAACCACAAATTTTTTCTCCAGGTAAATATCCTGCTCATAAGCAAAGGTTTCGCCGTAATCTTCAAACAGGAAGGAATTAACTTCATAATCACTGAAATAAATATTCAGCTTAAGCTCTTCAATTTCCTTTTCACCAACATATTGCATTACCGGATATTCAGGAATAACTGAACCTGCTTTTACAAACAAAGGTATAGTTTCTAACGGGGTAGGTACATCAATCTCTATTCCTCCGCCCTCAACCATTTCATTATTCCAGAAATAATACCATGTACCTTTAGGCAGGTATACTTTCCTGCTTGCTTTTCCGGGTTCAAGAACCGGACATATTAATAGCTTATCACCATAGGTAAATTCGTCCTGCCTGAAATAATTACCAATTACTTTCTGCTCCTGCATAACAGCCGGCCTTAATATAGGAAATCCATAGCGGTGATGCTCCCAAAAAGCCGAATACAGATAAGGCAGCAGCCGGTAACGTAATTCAATAAACTTGCGGTTAATGGATGTAAATGGCTCTCCAAAGCTCCACGGCTCGCGCTCTTTGGTATCACCTGCCGAATGCGCGCGCATAAACGGAGAAAAAGTACCCATTTGTATCCAGCGGGTAAATAACTCACCATCAGGCTCCCCGCTAAAGCCGCCTATATCTGTTCCACAAAATGAAATACCTGATATAGATAAACGCTGACATTGAATATTACCTAATTTAAGATGCTCCCATGAAGCTACGTTATCACCCGTCCATACTGACGAGAAGCGTTGTACACCTGAATATCCTGCACGGGTTATAGTAAAAGGACGTTTGTTCTTCATCAATTTACGTAACCCCTCATAAGTGGCACGTACCATTTGCATACCATAAATGTTATGTGCCTTACGGTGCGATCCGCGATGGCCGTCATACTGGTGGCGTACATCATCAGGAAAAGTGCCCGCGCCAAATACTGCGGGTTCATTCATATCATTCCAAACCCCGGCCACACCCATTTGTACCAATTCATCAAATAATCCACCCCACCAATCCCTAACATCAGGGTTAGTATAATCCGGAAACTGACAGCGGCCAGGCCATACATGGCCTTCCATAAAATAATCATCGCTACGACGGCAAAAATACCGGTTTTCTTTTCCTTCTTTAAACACCGCGTAGTTATCGTCAACCCGTATTCCCGGGTCTATGATCACTACCGTTTTAAAGCCGTCGGCAGCTAATTCTTTGATCATCCTTTTAGGATCGGGGAAATATTTGCGGTTCCATGTAAAACAACGGTAACCGTCCATGTAATCAATGTCGAGGTAAATACCATCACAGGGTATCTTATTTTCGCGGAAACCGGTAGTTATTTTTTTCACCTTAGCTTCTGGATAATAACTCCAGCGGCATTGGTGATACCCTAAGGCCCAAAGTGGCGGCATAGGATGGGTTCCGGTTAAAACATGGTAACTTTTTACCACATCCATCATATGCGGACCGTGGATATAATAGTATTGCAACTCCCCACCGTCTGACCAAAAACTGGTTTTAGTTTTATCTTCAGCACCAAAATCAAAATGCGATTTAAAAGTATTATCAAAGAAAATACCATGTGCAACACCTTCATTAATACTGATATAAAACGGGATACTGCGGTAAAGCGGATCCTGGTTCCAGGCGAATGAATAAGCATCCGTATTCCAGTTTTTTAGCCGCTTGCCCCGCAGGTTAAATTCTGTTGGCTTGTCTCCCAAACCAAAAAAACTTTCTTCGGGATGGCATTCTTTTGTACAAAAAACATAATAACCGCCAAACATCACATTTTCTTCCCAGTGCATAGGCACAGCATCAGCGCTGGTAATGTTATTTTGACTATCAGAAAAAGAGATGAAAAAATCTTTTTTACGTATATGACAAGTCACAACAGGTGTACACACCAAAAACTCGTCGGCGTTTTCATATAATGCAAATGAAGCTGCTTTATGTTCCAATTTAGGCACAGCGTAAGAAAATTCTTCCAGAAAAACACCATGTGGCGCTAATCTTACACGTATGATCTCATCGGTCACTACAACTATTTCTACCTTCGCGTCTCCATCTGTAAAATAGAATTTATTACCCACCTGGTCAGCACTATTGGGTACTCCCAGGTATTTTTTTATAATGGGTTTTATTGATTCGGCAGGGTTATTTAGATGATGGAATTCCTCTTCCTCTTCAAGTAATCTATTGGCTAACAGCTCAGGATCCGATATATTCTCTTCCATATAACTTTAAAATTCTTTTCTCAGCAAACAAAAACAAATCAATAGTTGGGGCGGTGCCCGTTTTAAAAGCTAATAAACGATTATTATTCAATAAGTGAACCATAATTAAGTCAAACTTCCTAATAATTGAACTTTTACGAAAATTTGGATTTAAAAGATGCTTAAAACGATAATAAAATGCCATTAATTGAAGGCAAAGTAATATCAATTCCTGACCGAATATCATTAGAAATGTACTTGCTTCTGGTTAACAGGTCATTAAACTCCTTTTGTCCGCTTAAATTTAATTGATCCAGGAGGTCATTGGGTAATATAACATGTAGTTGCCGTTCTTTACGATCAAAGTTTACTATTACCAGTATCCGCTGCTGATCAGTATAGCGCAGGTAGCAATATATCCGCTCATCAAAACCTCCCCTATGCTGATTGGCTAACACCAGCTCGTAAAATTTACCTTTATGTAAAGCTTCGTTGTTATTCACCGCGTTTAATAAGGTAACATAAAAAGCACGCAGTTTTTTTTGATCATCACTTAAACCGCCGCCATCAACCCGGCCATTATTTAACCATTTTTGATGTTCAGGCACTCCCCAGTAATCAAATATGGTTGTGCGCCCGTCATTGGAGCTAAACCCCTCGTTACCCATTGCGGGCTCCCCTGTTTCCTGCCCAAAATAAATCATAACCGGCCCGTTGGATAAGGTAGCCGTTACAATCATACCCGGTATAGCATACCATGCATTACCTGCAAAATATTCAGATGCTATACGCTGCTCATCATGGTTTTCCATAAAACGCAGCATGCGATCATCAAAGCCGGGGCAATCATGGTTCCAAACCCGGTTAATATCCCAGGTGGTTGCATCGGGGGCATTAGTAGTGAGTTTCCTTAAAGAATCATATAAGCCTACCTTATCATACAGGTAATCAAACTTGCCTGCATTAAGGTAATTTGAATATTCGGCAGCATTATAAGCCTCGCCGATAAATAATATATCCGGATAAACTCCTTTTAATTGAGTGATTACCCATCCCCAGAATTCGAAAGGCACCAACTCTACCATATCGCACCGGAAAGCGTCTATTCCCTTTGCGGCCCAGTAAGATAAAATAGCCTCCAATTTATGCCATAATGGAGGTACAGGATCAAAATATTTAGCGCCGGTTGAATAATCAACCCCATAGTTTAGTTTAATGGTTTCAAACCAATCATTAATAGAAGGGGTTGCGCTAAATACATTATTTCCGGTTGCTTTAGCAGGGTTTTCATCAAACTTGCCATCCTTAAGCGGGCTATTAAAGTCATCTCCGCCTGAGTTATAACCTTCCGGAACCACAAACGGTTGCCCCGGTATATAGTAGAAATCGTTTTTAGGGTCGAATGCTTTAGTACGGTCATCATCCTGCCCAAAATCATGTACGCCAGCCGGCTTTACATCTGAAGCATAAGTACGCGCCACATGATTAGGCACAAAATCCATAATCACTTTAAGTCCGTTATCATGTGTACGTTTAATCAATGCCTCAAATTCGCCCATCCTGTTCTTTATATCCACTGCCAGATCGGGGTCAACATCGTAATAGTCCTTTATAGCATATGGAGAGCCTGCACGCCCTTTTACCACATCAGGGTCATCCAACGTAATACCCTGTACCGAATAATCGGTCATGGTTGCATGTTCAATTACACCGGTGTACCAAACATGCGTAAAACCCATTTTTTTGAGTTCCTGCAATGCGGTGTCATTAATATCATTGAACTTGCCAACACCATTTTCTTCAATAGAACCGTAAGTTTTATTGGTAGTATTGGTATTGCCAAATAAGCGCGGTAATAATTGATAAATAAGGAGTTTATGATAAGGAGATGATTGCATTAGACTTTATTAATTGTTCTTTACCATACACTAATACGGTAAGGTCTTTACCTAAGAGGTGTTCAATATTCACGCCATTTTTGCTGATCTTAACATTTAATAAAGTGCCGCGGAAGCTCACATTAAACGAAAACGATTGCCATTTACCGGGCAGAAACGGATGAAATGAAAGCTGGCCTTCGCGCACACGCATTCCGCCAAAGCCTTGCACAACTGACATCCACGTGCCGGCCATAGAGGTGATATGACAGCCATCTTGCGTATCATTATTATAATTGTCAATATCCAAACGTGCGGTTCGCAGGTAAAATTCGTATGCCCTTGCCTCGTCACCCAGTTTTGCCGCTAAAATAGCATGTACACAGGGCGAAAGTGAGGATTCATGCACCGTACGCGGTTCATAAAAATCAAAGTTTCTGCGGATGGTTTCTATATCATACCGGTCTTCAAAAAAATAAAGCCCCTGTAAAACATCCGCTTGTTTAATAAAGCAGGAACGCAATATCCTGTCCCAACTCCATTTTTGATTCAACGGGCGGTAAGCCATCGGCAGGTCTTTAACTAAAACCTGCTCCTTATCCAAATAACCATCCTGCTGCAAAAATACCTGCAGTTGCTCATCATACGGATAATGCATATTTTGAATAATGTCCTTATACTTTGCCGTTTCCTGTTCTTCGTTAAACTGTATTTTGTTAACCAGCGCCGCATATTTAGCCTGGTCAGCAAGCTTAACCTTTTCAATAACTTCCATGGTATATTCCATGCACCAGGCCGCTAAAGTATTGGTGTACCAATTGTTATTGATGTTATTTTCATACTCATTTGGCCCGGTTACCCCCAGCATCACATATTTTTTCCGCTCGCCCGACCAATTAACCCGTTGCGACCAAAAACGTGCTATCGCGATCAACACTTCCAACCCATAATCAACCAGATAGGCTTCATCATCAGTATAGCGTACATAGTTAAATATAGCATAAGCAATAGCGCCATTGCGATGGATCTCTTCAAAAGTAATCTCCCATTCGTTATGGCATTCCGTACCATCTATAGTGACCATGGGATATAATGCGGCGCCATCCTTAAAGCCCAATAGTTTGGCATTTTCAATAGCTTTGCCTAATTGTTTATAGCGATATAACAGCAGATTACGGGTTACTTTCTGATCGGCAGTCGACAAATAAAAAGGCACACAGTAAGCCTCGGTATCCCAATAAGTTGAACCGCCATATTTTTCGCCGGTAAAGCCTTTAGGACCAATATTCAGGCGATCATCTTCCCCGGTATAAGTTTGATTTAACTGGAAAATATTAAAACGGATAGCTTGTTGGGCCGAAACATCACCCTCGATAATAATATCATTATTCTCCCATTTTTTGGCCCAGGCGGTGGCTTGTTCGGCCAGCATAGTTTCAAAGCCTTTATCGCTTATGCGCTGCAGAGTTTCCTGCAACTTTTCTATCAGTTCTTCTGCTTTATAGTTTTGCGAGGAAAGGTTAGCTGCATATTTGATAATGGTAACCGGTTTTCCCTGCGCTGCCTCCAAAACAACTTTAACAGCAATATATTTTTCCCTCTCTACAGGTTGTGATGAAACAGGGATTACTTTTCCTTCCTGCAAAAGTGTAAATTTCATGCCTGTAGCCACTTCAAAACCTGTTTTTTTGGTTCTGAGCTGCACATAGCCTCCATCTTTCCCCGTTCCTTTTTTTACCTCATCCCAAAATTTTTCATTGTAGTTGGCATCTTCGTTTACTACATCTCCATCAATAAAAGGGGTAATCGTTAAAGCTCCGTTAAAATTTAAGGGTATAATGGTATATTGTATAGTGCCGGCCTCATCATCAACCATACTACAAAAACGAATAGTCTCCACTTCAATTAGCTTACCCCCTTCAGTTTTTGCCCTAAAATTACGTTTAAGGTAACCTTCCTTCATATTCAGCTCTCGCCTGAAACCGCTTACTTCGCATTTAGCCAGATCAAGTTGCTCATTTTCAATTAAAATATCTATCCCAATCCAGTTAGCGGCGTTCAGTACTTTGGCAAAGTATTCCGGATATCCATTCTTCCACCAACCAACACGGGTTTTATCCGGGTAGTAAACCCCCGCAACATAATTGCCCTGCAAAGTTTCCCCGCTATAGGCCTCTTCAAAATTAGCCCGCTGCCCCATACGGCCATTACCTAAACTAAAAACGCTCTCGGCTATTTTATGATGATGCGGATCAAAACCTTCTTCAATTATTTTCCACTCATCAACCTTAAAGTATTGTTTCATATTTAATAAATCGTCATTGCGAGGAAAACGGCGGAGTAATCATCCAGCCAAATAATTATGGTTCGTTGACTTTCTGTGTAGTCCGCCAGCTGGCGGATCGTTCCTCGCAATGACGTGTTTTTTTAGTGTTACAATTCTTTCAATTTCTCCAAACTCATCTCTGCCAATCCTCCTATCACCAAATCAGCGCCAACCAGCACTTTTGGCGAACCTATGCCTACAACCTTCATGCCGCCATTAATGGCAGCCTCAACACCGGCTATAGCATCCTCAAACACAACACAATCAGCAGGTTCAATATGCAATTCCTTAGCCCCTTTTAAAAACACTTCCGGGTCGGGCTTGGCTTTGCTTACCTTATTACCATCAATAATAACGTCAAACAGGGTTACCATATTGATCTTTTCTAATATGGTCACGGAATTTTTACTGGCCGATCCAAGCG
>JAQBOY010000287.1 GCA_028287805.1 Mucilaginibacter sp. | reverse complement strand
GCGGAGAGGGAGGGATTCGAACCCTCGATACACTTTTGGCGTATACACACTTTCCAGGCGTGCTCTTTCGACCACTCAGACACCTCTCCGGTTAAATAGGATTGCAAAGGTAAAATATTTACTCGTATAGCCAATAAGAAGAGCGCTTTTGTATGGCATACAAAAAAGGCGCCCCGGTTTTTGCCGAAACGCCTAATTAATCACCCACACACATGCATCCTCACCAACTATCTTCTAACCCGGCCATTATGCTTGCAACGGTAAATGGCGCGGCTTGTTCTGTTCTCGTTATTTATACAATAGAGTGCTTTTATAACGCATAGTTTAATTTTATGTAAAATATAGTTGCTATAAGCGCAGATAAATAATTTTAGCTTATGTTTGTTTCGCCTTGCCAACAGGTTGGGCACACACATAAAAGCTTGTTTAGTTTAATGCTGAGCATCAACGAGATAAAAAAACCCATTGCTGCAGAAATTGATGTTTTTGAAGAGAAGTTTAAAACTTCCATGCAAAGCTCGGTCCCGCTGCTCGACCGTATTACCCACTATATTGTAAAGCGCAAAGGGAAGCAGATAAGGCCCATGTTCGTGTTTTTTTCAGCCAGCATTTGCGGTGGTATTAATGATTCAACCCATCGGGGCGCCGCCTTAGTGGAGTTGCTGCACACAGCAACGCTGGTACATGATGATGTGGTGGATAACTCTTATCAACGACGTGGTTTTTTCTCCATTAATGCCTTATGGAAAAATAAGATAGCCGTATTAGTTGGCGATTATTTATTGTCGAAGGGCTTGCTGTTATCTATAGAAAACAATGATTTTAACCTGCTTAAAATTGTATCAGAAGCTGTAAAGCAAATGAGCGAGGGGGAGCTGCTGCAAATTGAAAAAGTGCGCAGGATGGACATCAGCGAGGATGTTTACTATGAAGTGATCCGCCAAAAAACGGCCTCTTTGATTGCTTCTTGTTGTGCCTGCGGCGCGTCATCTGCCGGAGCGGATGATGCCACAGTTGAAAAGATGCGCCTGTTTGGTGAGAAGATAGGCATCGCTTTCCAGATCAAAGATGATATGTTTGACTTCGGGACAGATGATGTTGGAAAACCGTTAGGTATTGATATCAAGGAAAAAAAGGTTACCCTGCCCTTGATCTATTCATTAAATAATTGCGATACTGCTGATAAAAAAAGAATAATTAACCTGGTTAAAAATCATAATGATGATCCGGAGAAAATTGCCCATATTATTAGTTTTGTTAAACAAACCGGCGGATTGGCCTATGCGGAAACTCAAATGAAAAAATACCAGGAAGAAGCATTTGCAATACTGAATACTTTACCTGAAGGCGAATCGCGCATAGGGCTGGAACAATTAGTCCGTTATACTACAGAAAGAAATAAATAATGTCAAACGAACTTGTTTTTATTTTAGGGTTTATCGTGTTCATTTTTATAATGATGGGTGCCGACCTGGGCCTGTTTGGCAAATCAGACAAGCCGGTAAGTTTAAAACAAGCCAGTATCATGAGTGCCATTTGGGTATCCCTGGCGCTTATTTTTTATGTGCTTATTTTAAAGTTCGGCCACTTGCTGCATCATATTGACAGCTTTGCCGATCTGCAGGAAATAAATGCACGTAACCTTCATCATCTTCAACTTAATCCTGATGATTTTGCAGGCAGCTTAAAACTATATCGTAAAAATCTGGGGCTGGAGTTTCTTACTGGCTATGTGGTGGAGTACGCCTTGTCTGTAGATAATATTTTTGTGATGGTGCTTATTTTTTCGGCCTTTTCAGTTAATCAGAAATATTACCACAAAGTATTGCTATGGGGTATTATTGGCGCTGTAGTGATGCGCTTTTTGTTCATCTTTTTGGGTGCGGCTTTAATAAGCCAGTTTCACTGGATATTATATTTATTCGGGGCATTTTTAGTTTATACCGGTGTTGTTATGTTCATTAACCGCAATCAGGAAGATGAAATAGACACCGAAAATCATAAAGTGGTTAAGCTGGCATCTAAATATTTTGCGGTCCATCCCCAATTTGAGGGGAATAAGTTTTTTGTAAAAATTAACAGGAAGAAATTCATAACCCCGCTTTTCCTGGTGTTGCTGATCATCGAGTTTACCGACCTTATCTTTGCGGTTGATTCTATACCCGCCATATTCTCCATCACCAAGGACCCTTATATTGTATTTTTCTCCAACATCTTCGCCATCATGGGCCTGCGGTCTATGTTCTTTTTACTGGTAAATATTATTGATAAGTTTCACTTTCTTAAAATTGGTCTGGCTATACTATTAACCTTTATCGGGTTAAAAATGCTGGCAGCTGATTACGCCGACAGGTTTGGCCTCACTACCCGCAATTCGCTTTTAATTATCCTGGGTATCCTTGCGGTAAGTGTTATTGCATCGCTTATTTTCCCCAAGAAGAAAGCTGTTTGAGCTGAGGATTGTAGGTAATTGGTTCTAAGCAATCATTGCTAATTCATCTTTATATCGTCAAAAAAAATCCTGTAACTTGCAATTTACAACCCTGCAACTATATTTTATTAACTTAGTAAAATGCATTCATTTGATTTAACCCTTCTGAAGTTTACCTTTTTTGATGTGCTGGATGTAATATTGGTAGCGTTGCTCATCTACCAATTATACAGCCTGGTAAGGGGCACCATAGCGGCTAATATATTTATTGGGCTCGCTATCATATACGGCCTTTACTACGCCGTTAACGCTTTGCAGATGCGTTTGCTTACCGTGATATTGGGGTATTTTACTAATGTGGGTATTATCCTGGTGATTGTGGTTTTTCAGCAGGAGATCAGGCGGTTTTTATTACTGGTGGGTAAAAATGCCTCGTTGCAGCGCAACAAAGCCTGGTGGCGCTACTTTTTTGGTAAAAACGAAGAGGAAAAAAACAATTATATACGTATTAAGCCAATAATTGACGCCTGTAAAAGCTTAAAACAAACCCGCACCGGCGCCTTAATTGTATTTGCCAAATATTACGATGAGCAGTTTTACCAAAACAGCTGTGAGGTATTGGAAGCAAAAATATCAAAGCGTCTGCTGGAAAGTATATTTCAAAAAACCAGTCCGCTGCATGACGGGGCAGTGGTAATAGCCGAAAACAAAATAAAATCAGCCAGCTGCATTTTGCCTTTAACAGATAAGGTTGACCTTCCGGCCCAGTTTGGATTACGTCACAGGGCCGGTATAGGGGTAACAGAAGCCAATGAAGCTACGGCCATCATTGTATCAGAAGAAACCGGCGAAATTTCTTACGCCAAACAAGGGCGCATTAAAATGAATATCAGCTTTGCCGAACTCGAAAAATTATTGAATAAGGATTTTTAATATCAGCTGAACCGGCCTATTTTTTCAATTCCAGCAAAACCACGTTCTCCACATGCTGTGTATGCGGAAACATATCTACCGGCTGAATTTTTACCGTATCATATTTCTCTTTTAATACCAGCAGATCACGGGCCTGGGTAGCGGCATTACAACTTACGTATACAATTTTTTCAGCCTCAATTTCCATCAGGCGCGTTACTACGTCAGGATGCATGCCAGCACGTGGCGGATCAGTAATGATCACATCTGGCTTGCCGTGCTCTGCTACAAAATCAGCCGAGAGCACATCCTTCATATCCCCGGCGTAAAATTTGGTATTGGCGATGTTGTTAATAGCGCTGTTAACCTTTGCATCTTCAATAGCGCTGGGCACATATTCAAGCC
>JAQBOY010000427.1 GCA_028287805.1 Mucilaginibacter sp. | reverse complement strand
CCTTTTCACTGGATACGCTGAAATACATTGAGCCGGAAGAAAAAATAATGGATGGCCTGACACCACAGGAACGTTTAATTAAATATACCTGGGCGGGTGCAAAGGAGCGATATGGAGAAAAGATACCCAAGAAAGTTTGCGACCAACTCAAATTTGAATTGACTTTTATTGAAGGGCGAAAGCTGGCACCGTATTTCCTGCGGGTGTATAAATACACCCAGAAAGCGAAAGAACTGGGTATTTTGCACCAGGGGCGTGGCTCTGCCGCTAATTCGACGGTCTGTTATTGCTTGTCCATTACCGCGGTTAATCCCATGAAGTCCCGGCTGCTATTTTCCCGTTTTATGTCCGATGCACGGGAAGAATGGCCCGATATTGACGTGGACTTCGAGCATGAGCGCCGGGAAGAAATCATACAGTATATCTATGAAGATTATGGCCGGGAACACGCCGCCATCGTCGCTACCGTAACCCAGGAACGGCACCGGGGCGCGATCCGGGATGTAGGCAAAGCAATGGGCTTATCCGAAGATAGCATTAAACGCATTGGTGCAACAATTTGGGATTTTAGCGAGGAAGGCTTTGACGAAAAAAGATTGACGGAACAAGGACTGAACCCACGTGACCCGTTGATCTACAAGGTATTGGAACTGACTACGCTACTAATGGGCTTCCCTCGACAGTTGGGGCAACATACCGGTGGCTTTGTGATCACGGATAATAAATTATCCGACCTCTGCCCGGTCCTTCATGCCCGAATGGAGAACCGCACACAACTGGAATGGAACAAGGATGACCTGGAAGCTTTGGGTATCCTGAAAGTGGATGTATTAGGTTTGGGTATGCTGACCATGATCCGTAAGGCATTTGATATGGTGTTACAGCATTATGGTAAAAAATTAACGCTGGCCAATGTACCGCAGGATGACCCGAAAGTTTACGAAATGATCTGTCACGCGGATACCATTGGGGTGTTCCAAATCGAAAGCCGGGCACAAATGTCCATGCTGCCGCGTTTGAAACCCACTTGTTTTTATGACCTGGTGATCGAGGTGGCCATCGTGCGTCCGGGGCCGATCCAGGGCGATATGGTGCATCCTTACCTGCGTCGCCGTAATGGCGAAGAACCCGTGGAATACCCGTCCAAAGAACTGGAGGACATCTTAGGCCGGACATTGGGGGTGCCACTGTTCCAGGAGCAGGCGATGGAGATCGCGATTGTGGCGGCAGGCTTTACGCCAGCCGAAGCGGATGAGTTGCGGCGCAGCATGGCCACCTTTAAGGCTAATGGTAAATTGCACCTGTACGAAAAGAAGCTGGTGGACGGCATGGTAGCCAGGGGTTATGAAGAAGACTTTTCGCGGCGGGTCTTTAAGCAGCTGCAGGGATTTGAGGGCTATGGTTTCCCGGAGAGTCATGCGGCCTCCTTCGCCTTGCTGGTCTATATCTCCTCCTGGCTGAAATATTATTACCCCGATGTCTTCTGCGCCGCGCTGCTCAACAGCCAGCCCATGGGCTTTTACCAGCCTGCGCAGCTCGTCCGGGATGCGCGCGATCATCAGGTTAAGGTTTTACCGGTGGATGTGAATCATTCTTGCTGGGACAATACCCTGGAAGAAAAAGACGGTAAATACCATGCCGTGCGCCTGGGTTTCCGGCAGGTCAAGGGGCTGCGGGAGGAAGATATGGCCCTACTGATTGTTAGCCGCCATGAGTTTTACAGCCAGGTGGACCAGCTCCGGTCGGCAGGTGTTTCTGAAACTGCTTTGGAAAAGCTGGCGGATGCGGATGCTTTTCGTTCCATAGGGGCGGACCGCCGCCAGGCGTTGTGGCAAGTATCGGCTTTAGGTGATAGGCCTATAGCGTTGTTTGAGGGGCAGCCATCGGCAAGTGTCCAAGAGGCTCAAATACAATTACCGCTCATGACCGAAGGCGAACACGTGGTGCAGGATTATTCAGCAACGGGATTATCCCTGAAAAATCATCCGGTAACCCTGGTGCGTGAAAAACTGGATTTACTGCGGAATACCAAAATCGGTGAGTTAAAAACCATGAAAGATGGCAATGCGGTTAAGGTCTCCGGACTGATCACTGTTCGTCAAAGGCCCGGCACCGCTAAAGGCATCCTGTTTATGACGCTGGAAGACGAAACCGGCGCGGCTAACATTGTAGTATGGGAAAAGCTGTTTGATCAGTACCGTAAGGAAATCATCCAATCCCGTTTATTCATGGTAGAAGGCAAATTGCAGATTGAGGGTGAAGTCATCCATGTGGTCGCCAAGCGGTGTTTTAACCTGAATAGTCTGTTGCGCGGTTTGACCATAGCAAATGAGGATAACCTGCCATTGCTAACTTTGGCACGCGCGGATGAAACGACTGCGCCTGGGCCAGATAGCAGGGAGGTCTTTTATAAGGGCAGGAATTTTAAATGATATCAAATTAATTCACATCGACATCGCCTGTTCCATGTCATCATTTTTAAGAGGTGCTATGGATTTATCATTGTGTCCTGTTGTTTGATTGTCGGCACCCTGCTTTGCCTTACGCATATTTTCCCTTTCCCTTTGTCGATTCCGTTTATTCATTTGCCTTCGTTGTTTTTTGCTCAACGGCTTTTCACTTGTTTTTGGAACTTTTACCGGCAAATCCACTTCGGGCACCTCCGTTTCATTTTCCTTATCAAGTGTCGCCAGTTCGGTTTTAAACAGTTCGGCTACCTCATCCTTTATTTGTGCATAGGTTTCAATGACCGTTTCATCGCTTACATAACTGACCACCGGAATAGGCTTATGGGTTGCTTCTTCGCGGGCAATGGCTTGATGATCATTCTGAATGGCGTTATGAAACATTTTAAGCTGTATTTTTTGTTCGGGATTGTCCGCTACCATACCCACAAATTCACCTGACGAGAGTGCCGCAATTTTTGAAGCCGGTATCGCGTAGTCCAGTTGGGTAGCTTTAGAGAAAGAAGTATCACCGCTGTTTATGGTCAGACTGTTCTTATCCTGCACGATCTTACCAAAGTTATCGGCTAAGGTCTTAGCCGTATCCCCGGTTACCTGTCCGCTTATAATATTACCCACAATACCGGTAATTACATCAGCCTGTTCCGCACCATAATCTTTCTTTAACTGGCTGAAGTCTTGTATCGCCAAAGTAGTAGCAACTTTATTAGAACGTGCAGTAGCAATCAGGCTATCCATGTTGTTAAAAAAAATAGTCGGAAATTCATCAAAGATGAGGCTGCTTTTTAATTGGCCCTTACGGTTAACTAACTTAATCATGCGAGATATATACAAGGACAATACCGCGCCATAGATTTGCAGCTTCTGCGGGTTGTTGCCTACGCAAATGATTTTCGGCTCGTTTGGGTTGTTTACATCCAAGCTAAAGTCATTGCCGGATAGCACATAATATAGTTGCGGTGAAGCCAGTCTTGCCAAACCGATTTTCGCACTGGCTACCTGTCCCTCTAATTGCGCTTTGGCATTATTGTTATAAGCGGAGATAAAGGGATTGATCAATGCCGTTATTTCCGGCTGTTTTAAAAGTACCGAAAACAAGCGGTCATAGTCAGCCTGCATCAGTTCAATAACATGCGGCAGGGTACAATACTTACCATCCTCGTATTTTCGCAGATACCAGATAATCGCCGTTAAAAAATTGATCGGGCTTTCTACAAAGAAATCACCTTGTTTCTTTATCCACTCGCGATTAAGTCCAAGCATAATTGTTCTTGAGGCCTCGGTTGCATCGGTTATATCGTTCATGCTGGTGGGGTCAAGCGGGTTACAACGGTGCGTATGGCTCAGATCGTCAAAATTGATAACATAAAAAGCCGGTTTGATCTTGTAATTAGCCTTATATTGTAATAGTTTGTTATAAGCAATTTTGGAAAGGTCGTCGTATTTAAAGTCATACAGGAACATCGAGAAGCCTTTTTTAATATGCTGGTCGATGATATGCCGGACAACAAAATAAGATTTACCAGCGCCGGGGGTACCCGCTACCAATAAGCCACGAAAAGGATTGATAAAGTTTATCCAACTATCCCTCGTCTTGCCTTTTAGATTATATTTAGCGGGCAGGTTAATGGAATACTCGTTTTCCAGCTTTCTTTCTTCCTGCGGAAAGGTTTCATTCTCGCTGTTGAAAATATCCCTATTTAGTTTTACTTTCAGCAACCGCGATAACCAGGTGCCACCAGTAAGTATCAATAAATAGCCGATACCTGTTAGCACCATATAAGCGATGGCGATTAAGGCCAATTTTGTGTGTAGGTAAAAACATAAAATACTGATCCAGTAAACGAGTAGTCCACTTAGTAAGTAGGCAGTAATGCTTTTATAATTAATCTTTTCATCCTTTTTGCCTTTTACGCCAACCAGTGAAATAGCAAGGCAAAGCAGCGCCGCCAGTTTAGGTTTCCACCAGTTACTAAATAAACCTGTTTTGGCGATATTGCTGATAATGCGGTCTGTAATACTTGCTGTCCAATGCCATCGGGCAAATGCCTGGTAACAGCAGATGTAAAAGTGTATCGCCAGTATAAAAATGCTGATGAGTCTTGTAAAATCAATGATCTTTCGTAACCCCTGTGTATCTTCTCCTGTGTGCATAATAATTCCTCCATGATCTTATAAATTCAATCCCTGGTCTTGTTCCTTTTCGTTTGATTTTCTCTTTTTCTTTTTGCGCGGCGCGGTCGGCACAGCTTCCGGCTGATATCGCGCTAATGCTTGCAATAAATAATTCGTTTGCTCCGGCGGTTTGAGATAAATTTTCGGATGTTGGCTTATGCTGTGCGCACTGCGCTTGCTCGTCTGCTTGACTTGTTTTTGCAGTTCGGGTTTTATCCGCTTATCTGTTGCTCTGAACCTATCTAAAATTGCTTTGGCACTGTATGCCTTGCCTAAATCGCTGCCGTTGAATACCGTTTTATTGTTATTGTCGATATAAGTAATACCATAAGTATAGCCTTTGTCATTGGTACGGAATACGGCATGGATGTTTTGCTTTTGGAGTTCGGTAAGGAAAGTGTTTTTGGTAATCGTGCTGTAAGGTGCAAATGCCGTTTCAATCGCCTTTTTCAGTAGCTCTTTATATTGCATACGCTTATCAATATTCTTATCAAACGCAGCTTGCAAAACGGCCAAAGTGGGTTTGTCATAAATAGCACTGGCTTTTATAGGGATGCCAATTTGTTCACCTTTGTCATTGATGAGGCTGTAGATCAACCCACCTTTTTCACGCATTACGGTGTTTTCGCAGCCACGGTGGGCTGTAACATTAAACTGCTTGAGTATGGCATTAAATTCGGCAAGTGAAGTAAACTTGTAAACGCCTATGACTGCATTTACAATGTTGGTGATAGCCCGTTTAGTAGGTGTTTTGCCATAAATCGCTTTTTCAATATTTGCGGGTTTGATATTTAAAGTGTTGCTGCTTTTACGGCCTTTGGCCTCTACCAAATCGAATTCCTTTTCAAGCTCTATTCGGGTTGGTTCGGATAATTTCCAGCCTATGCCGTGTGTATCAATGCGATTGCCGTCTGATTTGATATTGATGGTTGCAATATGAACATGGGTATGAGCGGCATCATTATGTTTATACACTAAATAAGGCTGGTCGCCAAAACCTATGCTTTCCATATAGGATAGGGTGATTTGCTGCAATTCTTCGT
>JAQBOY010000264.1 GCA_028287805.1 Mucilaginibacter sp. | reverse complement strand
CAGTTAAAAAACATACAATCAGTATTAATTACCAATTTAAATCAAAAAATATGAAAGCAATCGAAGTTATTTCAATCCCTGTAACTGACCAGCAGGCAGCTAAAGAATTTTATCAAAAAATCGGTTTTCAATTAATTACCGAAGCCGATATGGGTAATGGCAGTACATGGGTTCAGTTGGGTATTCCCGGTCAGGTTACCTCTATTACTTTAGTAAACTGGTTTAAAAACATGACGCCGGGCTCTATGCAGGGTCTGGTTGTAAAAACCGAAGACATTGAAAAAGAAGTGGCCGAATTAAAGGCTAAAGGTGTTGATGTTAAAGATATTGACCCTACTCCATGGGGCAGATTTGCTTCTTTTAGTGATCCCGATGGAAACGGGCTTACGCTGCACCAGGAATAATATGGCTTAACTGCTTTTTATAATCCTATTAACTTATCGCTTAAAAAAAGAAATGGCTGTATTAAATTATTATCTAAACTTTAAAGGTAATACTGAAGAAGCATTCAACTTCTATAAATCTGTGTTTGGCGGAGAATTCAAGGGGTTACAGCGTTATAAAGACGCACCTGATAGCGACAAACTATCTGCAGAAGACCGGGAGAAATTGATGCATATTGCCTTGCCTATTGGTGGAAACATTTTAATGGGAACTGATGCCCTGGAATCAATGGGGCATTATTTAATAGAAGGCAATAATTTTTATCTCTCTGTAGGTACCGAAAGCGAAGAAGAAGCCGACCGTATTTTCAATGGTCTTTCGGCAGGCGGAGAAGTAACTATGTCGCTTCAAAAAACGTTTTGGGGTGATTATTTTGGAATGCTAAAAGACCGGTTCGGTATACAATGGATGGTGAGCTATACCTATGATCAAAAATAATTTATAGGAATATGACATCAAAAACAATCAGAATACTTTATTGGGTTTTAACAATTCTGTTTTCAGTTGCTATGCTAATGGATGGTTATGGCGGAATATCACAGCAGGAAGCGGGAAAAGAAGTGTTGAGACACCTGGGTTATCCTATGTATACCCTAATAATTTTCGGAATTGCAAAAGTGATAGGTGCAATTATTATTCTTCAAACCAAATTCAAAACTATTAAGGAATGGGCGTATGCAGGTTTTACCATTAATTTTATTGGGGCAGCTGCTTCACGGGCATTTATGGGTGATGGAATCGGTCTGATAGTTATGCCGCTTATTATATTGTTTATCATGTTCTTATCCTATTGGCTCTGGAAAAAATTTGAACAAACTAAAAACCTAAAACAACAAACCAAAGTTCCTGCAATATGAGGAGCTTGGGTTTGTTTAATGACTGATAATTTATTAAATTTATCTTACTGACTGGTAAACCTCACTATATCCCGGCTTGGTCAGAACGATCTGCCATAGGTTATTTTTATTGGCCCTGAAGGAAGCCGCGCTAAGGCACAGGTAATATACCCACATACGGTAAAATCGATCGCCATACCGATCCTTTATCTGGTACCATGCAGCTTTAAAATTCCGCAACCAGGCCATTAGTGTATAGTCATAATCATGCCCAAAATTATGCCAGTCCTGTATAATAAATTTTTTTTCAATAGCTCTGCCTATTTGTGCTACAGAAGGCATCATTCCACCAGGGAAAATATAACGGTTTATCCATGCGTCAGTAGTTACCCTGCTTTCATTACTGCCAATACAATGCAGCAGAAACAGACCGTCGTTTTTTAAACATTGCTGCACCACGCTCATAAACCGGTCATAGTTTCTATAGCCTACATGTTCAAACATACCTACTGATACAATACGGTCAAAGCGTCCATGCAGGTCGCGGTAATCTTGCAAAAGGATTTTAACAGACAGGCCACGGCAACGTTGTATTGCCACACGTTCCTGTTCAGCAGACAGGGTAATGCCGGTAACAAAAACACCATATTTTTCGGCAGCATATTGTGCTAAACCACCCCAACCACAGCCAATATCCAATACTTGCTGACCCGGAGCCAGCTTTAATTTACGGCATATAAGGTCAAGCTTATGTTCCTGAGCCTCATCCAGATCAGATGCATTAGCCCAATAACCGCACGAATAGATCATGTACTTATCCAGCATCCGCTCAAAAAGGTCATTGCCTGTATTATAATGCAATTTAATGTCACGTTCGGATTGTAGCCTGCCTTGCAGATTAAACATCCGTGCTTTTAGTATTTGCCACCAAATTTTCACGTTGGTTTTTAGCTGCTCTTCAATATTCGAATTAATCAACCTGTACAAAAATTCGTCGGGTGCATCGCTGTCCCACCAGCCATCAATATAAGATTCACCGAGTCCAAGCGAGCCATCGAGCAACACACGCCGGTAAAAACGATCATCATGAACAGTAATACCGGCCGGATCATTCCGGTTTATCGTTACTCCCGCAGGCTGCAATAATTCTTCAATAACAGATTGATAAATATTTGCCATAACGATCAATAGGTTTACGATAGTTTAATGAAAAAACAAAAAAATTGTTTCAACAGGAAGCGGAAATTCCACAGCTAAATTTAAGTTTACATAGCAATGACTATTATACTGATTTATAATTAGTTAAACCAACATTTATTTTCCTGAACCGATCTTTAGGTGATATTTATGTTGGAGATAATTAGATGGGAAAAACACCCCGAAAAAAGATAACTCATGGATAAAGTATTTGGCAGGATACTTGTTTAGATTTAGAGTAACTAATTAATCAATAGCAATATGTTAGCAGAATTGGAATACATAAGTAAGTTTAATTTGTCCGCTTTTCCTGATGAAGATGAACTACCGAAAGAAGTGGATTGGACAGACGAAGATGACGAAGATTTTGAAGATCAACTGGAAGATAAAAACGACTTAAATGAAATAAGAATAGCTGACGATTTGGGAGAGCCTGAGCCGGAAGATGATGATCATCTTCCGGATGATGATTTGCAATAATCAATAAAATATATAATTAAATTTTTAATACTGATAGTTATGAGCGAGGATCATGTTTTTTACGTTCAGGCTTTTTACCACGGTGGAATGGCCAGTTTTGAGATCATTCCTGACGGAGACATTTATAATATTGCCAGTGATGGTGAAATAATTGCTTCCATACAGCACCATCATAATGGCTGGCAACAGCTAAGCGGCAAACAATTCCCTAAAGAGGTACTGGTAAGTATTTACCAGGAAATTGAACAAAAAAAGGCTTAAATTAAATTTAATGCTTTCGCTTATTATTCATTTTAGCTTTTAGCCCCGACCCATAATTGTGGGTTTTTGAATTAGCCGCTTTTTTCTGATGAAAGGCCTCGCCGGTAACAGGTTCAGCGCTTTTTACTTTTACCGGTTTTTTTTCTGCCGGTATAGTAGTGGTTTTCTTTTTAACAACCAGTTCTTCCGGTAATTCTGCCACAGGCAGTTTTTGACCTATTGCATGTTCTATTTTTTTAACCTGGCTCAATTCCAAATCTGTAGCAAAGGTAATGCACAGTGTTTCGTCATCATTAGTTGATGCACTGTTTATTACCCGGTTAATAAAAGTTTCTTTTTCTACGGGGAGTTCAAAATGAATGATAAAAGGGATACTGTGCAAATCAATCGTTTCCGCAGTATCATTAACAATAATTAATACGCGGGTATCATCAGCCTTTTTAAACTCATCAATAGTTATAAAACCATACAATTCAAAAAACCATGGATTTAATATACCAACAACGGTTTTTAAACGGTTTTGAAGGCTTTGGTAAATTTTTTCGGCAGTTTGACGGGTGTTTACAAACACCACGCTTTTGGTGAACAGTTCATCATCCTGCATAAAAAAATTGAGCAGGTTTAATTTAGTGCCAAAATCAGCAACCTGGTATAAAACCTGTGGATGGATTTCCAGTTGTATTTCCCCTGTTTCCTCTACCTCAATAATTGCCGGCTGTTTCATAAAAGGGGCAATCATTTTATTTAATTTATCATGCAGTACTTCTGTAAAAACAAGGTGCTGGCATTTAGTGATACTGTTAGCCAGTTCAGCAACGGGTAATTGCAATCCCTGTTTAACTATTAATTCGGCATCATCCACTATAAGCAGGTTTATTTTATTGAGGTTAAGCCCAAGTTTCAAATAGAGCGACCGCGCTCTGTCGGGCGTTGCTACTACAATATCTGCACCGTCTGCCAAAGCATTCATTTGTGCTTCAATACCCGGCGCCGCATATAAACCAACTATAGCTATTGACCTGTTTTTGTTCAACATTTCAAACCGGCTTATAACTTCCAGTACGCGTTCTTTATCAGGTACAAGAATTAATACAAGCGGAACACCTTCTGATGTATATTTTAATCGGTTTAAAATGGCTAATACGTAACTGGTTGTTTTACCGCATCCCTCAGGCCCTACCGCTATTACATCCTGCCCGCCAATTATACGGGCAAGAATTTTTGATTGTATTTCTTTAGGAGCCGTATACCCGGCATCTGTAATTGAACGTACTAATTGTTTATTAAGTTTTAATTTATCAGACCATGCCATTCCTGCAAAAATACCTTTTTTACAGTGTAGTTGTAGTATTTGAATAATAATAGCAAATGGCGGTAATTGAATATAGAAAAATCGTTGTAATATATTGGTGACAAACTTAAAAGATTGCTTCCTACCTTTATTTTTATCTCCTCTATAATTTTAACTTGATTAATTTAACTGATTAATGAAAAAACTTTTACTTCCTCTTTTATTATTTTCTTTTTCTGCAGGTGCTATAGCACAAGGCAGACAGGGCGGCAATGGCGATACTACCAACCGAAGAGCTGGTATAGCTACTCTGGCAGGAGCAACTCAAAGAGCTCAGCCACGTCCTTATAAATCTGTTATTACCGACAAAGCTTTAACCCGTAATGGTTTGTTTAAAGTACATAAGGTTGATGATCATTATTATTTTGAAATACCAGACAGTGTATTAAATCGTGAAATATTGGTAGTAGCCCGCGTTGCGAAGGCAGGAGCTTCTGTACGATCTGCAGACGGGTACGCCGGTGATCAGATTGGCAATACGGTTGTACGTTTTGAAAAAGGACCTAATAATCGTATTTTCTTAAGAAAGATATCCTATGCTACTTACAGTCCTGATAGTACAAAGGCTATGTACCAGGCTGTACAACGCTCCAACATACAGGCTATAGCAGGCGCTTTTAATATTGCAGCTTATTCGCCTGATAAAAATGGAAGTGTTATTGATATGACCGATTTTATCAATAGCGATAACGAAGTATTCTTTTTCAGTTCGCCCATGGCTAAATCACGCTGGAGAATGGGGAACCTGATAGCTGACAGAAGCTATATTGATAATATTCGCAGTTTTAAAACCAATGTGGAGATCAGTACGGTAAAAACCTATACTGAAACCGCTGCGCTGCAAGCTGGTGCAAGAGGTGGCGCTCCGGCTTTGCCTGCGGCTGCTGGCGGTGCTGCTAATGGTGCGGTTACTATTGAATTAAATACATCAATGGTTATTTTACCTAAAGTACCCATGCAGCCCCGGTTTTTTGATCCCCGTGTAGGATATTTCACCACAGGATATACCGATTTTGATGCTAATCCACAAGGCGTTAAAGATATCCAGATGATTGCCCGCTGGAGACTTGAGGTAAAACCAGAAGATATGGCAAAATACAAACGCGGAGAACTGGTGGAACCTAAAAAACAAATTATTTATTATATAGATCCTGCTACACCTGCTAAATGGGTGCCTTACCTTATATTAGGTGTTAACGATTGGCAAAAAGCTTTCGAAAAAGCCGGCTTTAAAAATGCCATAGTTGCTAAAATTGCCCCAACAAGCAAACAAGACTCTACATGGAGCCTGGATGATGCCACGCATTCGGCAATTGTTTACAAGCCGTCTGAAACAGAAAATGCAAGCGGTCCGCATATATCAGATCCGCGCAGCGGCGAAATATTGGAAACTCATATTAACTGGTTCCATAACGTTATGAAACTGGTGCATGACTGGTATATGATACAAACCGCCGCGGTTGACCCACGTGCCCGTACAGTGGACTTTGATGATAAGCTAATGGGCGATCTGATCCGCTTTGTATCATCACATGAAGTGGGGCATACTTTAGGCCTGCGCCATAACTGGGGGTCGAGCTCAACCACGCCTGTTGAAAAATTAAGAGATAAGGCATGGGTTGAAGCTAACGGCCATACCCCATCAATTATGGATTATGCACGTTTTAATTATGTTGCACAGCCTGAAGATAAAATTACTTATAAAGGACTTTATCCACGCATTGGTGATTATGATAAATGGGCTATTGAATGGGGTTACAAAGTATTGCCTGGTGTAACCGGCGGTAAAGCAGAAGTAGCAACTTTAAATAAAACCACAGTTGAGCGTTTAAAAAACCGCCGTTTATGGTTCGGTACAGAAAGCAACCCGGATGATCCTCATTCACAAAATGAAGATTTGGGCGATAACGCCATGAAAGCCAGTGATTATGGTATTAAAAACTTGAAAACTATTTTAACTAAACTACCTGAATGGACACGTAAGGCGGATGAAGGTTATGATGACCTTGATAATATGTATAACCAGTTAACCACCCAGTTTAACCGTTATATGGGCCATGTAACTAAAAACATTGGTGGTATCTATGAAAATCCAAAAACTGTTGAGGAAGCAGGGGTGATTTATGAATATACTCCGGCAGCTACTCAAAAAGAAGCTATGGATTTTTTAAACCGCCAATTGTTTACCACACCAAAATGGTTGCTTGACGAGAGGATATTAAATGATATTGGCCAAACACCGGTACAGGTAGTTTACCGTAGCCAGGATCCGGTTTTAACACGTATTGTAAGTGTACACACCTTAAATAAGCTTTTGGCAGGCGAAGCTGCTAATGGCGCTTCTGCTTATAAGGTTACTGACCTGTTCAGCGATCTGAACAACAGCATATTTACCGAATTAAAAGGTAATCAGCCAATTGAAATTTATCGCCGTAACCTGCAAAAGCTGTATGTTGATAAGCTGATTGAGATTGTTAAACCTAAACCACAGGTTGTGGTGGCTACATTTGTTGTACCTGGAAGAAGAGGCAGCGCCAATCAACGCGAACTTGATCAAACAGATGCACTTTCTATTGCTAAGGCACAATTGCGAATCATCAACGATATGATTAAAACAGCATTACCTAATGCAACTGATGCTATGAGTAATTATCACTTACAAGATCTTTCTGACAGAATAACTGCAGCTTTAGATCCTAAAGGATAACAACACCAGGATTTATAAAAAGGCAAAAAGCCGGCCCTGATTGGGCCGGCTTTTTGCCTTTTTAACCAGGGGCCTGTTGATTAAACAACTTTATTAGTCCCAAGTTCTTTTCTAATCACAGGTGCAACCTGTGTACCAAATAGTTCAATTGCTTTTAAAATGTTTTTATGCGGTGTAAAACCGGTTACCAATTGAGCCACGAAACGGGTATTATGAAATAACTCATATTGACCCATAATTTTATCAATAGCCTGTTGTACATCACCTACAATAAGCGGGCCTTTGTTACGTAAGTATTCAAACTGATCATGGCTCATGGGCGACCATCCCCTATCGCGGCCAACCCTGTTCATTAATGCCTCATAGGATGGATAAAACTCATCAGCAGCCTGTTCGGAATTTGCGGATACATAAAATTGAGAACTAATAGCTAATTGTAATTTATTGACATCATACCCTGCCTTTTGTGCCGATTCTCTGTATAATTCTACAAAGGATACAAAATGTGCCGGAGCACTGCCTAAAATAGCATAATCATTGGCAGGTTAAGTTTTCCTGCCCTAACTGCTGATGAAGGCGTGCCACCAACACCCAGCCAAACAGGAATAGCCTGTTGATAAGGACGGGGGTATACACCCCTGTTAACGATAGGTGCACGAAACTTTCCCTTCCAGTTTACCACTTCCTGCTTATTAATTTGCAGTAACAGCTCCAGCTTCTCTGCAAAAAGCGCATCATAATCACTTAGATCATAACCAAACAGCGGGAAAGATTCAATAAATGAGCCACGGCCCGCAATAATCTCCACACGGCCACCTGATACCAGGTCGGCAGTAGCAAAATTTTGAAAGGTACGAACCGGATCGGCGGAGCTTAAAACAGTAACAGAGCTGGACAGCCTGATGTTTTTGGTAATGGCCGCAGCTGCTGCTATCATGATCTCAGGTGCGGAGATAACAAAATCGGGCCGGTGATGTTCGCCGAAAGCAAATACATCCAAACCAACTTCGTCCGCCAGTTTTACCTCTTCCAACAATTCCTGAACCCTCCTGTGGGCATTAACAGCCTTTCCTGCTACATAATCGGGGTGTAAT